>JAGQMC010000033.1 GCA_020428815.1 Candidatus Kaiserbacteria bacterium | reverse complement strand
TTGCAAAAACTTAATGCTCGTTTCTTCTCAGAAATATTTCCAGCCGTTACAGAGACCCTGTCAGCACCATTTGGCGAAACAGGATTAAAAATTGCCATCCTCACCGGCCTATTTGTGCCATTTGTCGAAGCTCTGTTTGCACTAGGTTTTTTTACTAAAAAATTTAGACACCTGGCCATACTTGGCAGTACAACCATGATAATAATCGTACTAGCCAGCTTAGGCCCGTGGGGTAAAAATTGGAATAGTTCTGTGTGGCCGTGGAACTTTGGAATTTACGGTATGGTGCTGGTGCTATTTTGGGGGACAGGTTTTTCTTTTTCAGAATTTTGTCTTAGGCAAAAGAAAAATCTGCTCGGTTGGTTAGCAATTTCAATCTTCTGGCTAATGCCAGCCGGTAACTTGGTTGGTCTCACTGACCATTACCTAGCATGGTCTTTATACTCTGGGAAGGTACCAGAAGCCATCCTGCTAGGAGATCAAGTTTTTCTTGAATCACTATCACCTTCCGCTGAGAACAATAGTTTAATATTCCAAAGATGGACCATGACAGATATGAATATGGTCCCCTACCCTGAGGTGAGAGTGTTCACCAACGTATTTGAACAAGTTTGTACTGACAATCCAAATCAATCATTAGAACTAAAAATTAACTTGTTTTACGATTTAACTAGTCCAATACCAACCACAAAGTCTTATGATTGTAATTAAAAGGTCGGCGCTTTGCGCCGGCCTTTTAATTACTCTTTTAGAAAACCACCAGCTTGATGATTCCACAATCTTTCATAAACTCCACCAGCCTGACTCAGTGAGTCATGATCTCCATCTTCAATAATCTTCCCCTCCTCCATGACAATAATCCTGTCCATTTTTCGTAGAGTTGATAACCGGTGCGCGATAGCAATCACTGTTCTGTCTTCCATCAAGACTTCTAAAGCCTTTTGAATCGCCACTTCACTTTCACTGTCTAAGGCCGAAGTTGCTTCATCGAGCACCAAGATTGGAGCATCTTTCAACATAGCCCTGGCAATGGCAACTCTTTGTTTTTGTCCTCCAGAAAGCTTAACTCCTCTTTCTCCTACCAAAGTGTCATACCCATCCGGCAAGGTACAGATAAACTCATGTGCCTGAGCTTTCACGGCAACTTCGAAAACTTCCTGCCTGGTAGCATTTGGTTTTCCGTAAGCAATGTTTTCGTAAATTGAACGATGAAACAATGCCGGCTCTTGCGGAACTACAGCAATTGCTTTTCTTAGTGAATCTTGAGTAACAGAAGAAATATCTTGTCCGTCTATTTCAATCTCTCCATCATTGATGTCATACTCCCTAAGCAATAAAGATACAAATGTAGATTTTCCGGCGCCAGATTCACCAACCAAGCCAATCTTTTGTCTACCTTCAATTGATAAATTGAAGTCTTTAAATACGGGCTGTTCAGCAAATTCGAAATTTACATTGGTCCACTCTATGGAAGCATTTATGACACTCAATTCATTAGTGCCATTATCTAAAACTTCAAATGGTATCAGTATGTCCTCTAGACCTTCTTGTATTTCACCCAGGGAACGAGCCGTGAAATCCATCACTCTACCAATATGTAACAATGAATATGCAATTTGATAATAAAGAACAATCACTAACACCAAATCAGATGTATCCACACTGCCTTTTTGCCACAACGAAACAAGTAGCCAAAACATGGCTATAGAAAAGAACAATAATATGAAAGTATTAATAAGTAATATATGTTCAGTATAAAACCAGCTGGCTTTGCTTTTACTTTTTATCTCAGTAGATAATTTGTTCAACTTTACATTCTCCTTATCAACATTCACGTACTGCCGTACCGCCTGCATATTAGTCAGCACATCAACCAAAAAACCCCGGTAATCGGTCATACTTTTTGCTGAACCTAGTGACAATTGTCTTTTTTTAGGGGCAAATTTTATATTAATAAAAAATAAAATCATAGCCATGAGCAAAAACATTATGCTCAGTCTTGCATCTACTACACCCAACAACACTGCCGTAACTATAAAAGAAACGGTGGTGGTAAGATGAGTAAATAAAAATTCAATACTCATTTTATCTACTGCATTATTTACATTACTCACCTTACTTAAAAGAGAGCCGGAAAAACGATTGATAAAGTACGAGTGACTGTGTTTTAAAGTATATTCAGACAAAACATCGAAACTATGCTTTCTGGTAGCGCAAGCAAAAATCGACATTGTATACCCACTTAACCGAAATAGTAGCTGCATTAAAAATAGCAACAAAGGAAAAGCGATAGCAAAGAAAACCACTCTTTCTGTTTGTGCTGTTTCGACAGCTTCAACAAATAACTTTATCCAATATCCGACTCCGGTACTAATAATAGAAGCTACGATAACCAACGTTGCACTCAAAAAGACCCATCCTTTAACTGGTTTTAATACAAACCATATGAACTTTAATGGTGTCCGTGGAATTTCATTATTTTGTTGTTTATTTTTTGCGTTCATTAGGGTATTTATGACGTTTGAGTATACCAATTCTTACTCGGCTGAATAACTACGATATTGACATACATAGATATTAAATGTATATTATAGACCGCCCAGTAATTACAAAGAGTAACGAAAATGAACAACTGTGATGAATTCATTCGAGAAATATGCGAAAACATATCCAATGTTTTCCTGCACACTCTCCAGAATACTGAACCTAACGCAATATTAGACAATGAAGATTTCGCAAGGATTCGCACAAAAGTACACAAAAGATACCCTGATGTAACTGACTCAGAAATTCTCAAGGCTATATTGAGAGAATATACTGACAGATTAAGAACTATATAACACGAACCCTGATGGATACCGTTACTCGGTATCCATTTTTTGTAATTCCTCAATTTTCTCCAATTGTTGGTACATATGAGCACTTAAGGCCCAATCCTTTATTAAATTTCTATCAGAAAGAAAGCTTTTAGAAAAAATGGTTATGTTTTTGTCGTAATCAGAAAAACCAAAGCTCCATTCTTGGACATCAGACTCATCCAGTAACCCATACTCTACCAACTGCTTAATCGAGTCGGTATACACATTCAGAGACTCAATTAAGGAGTCGTGTGCAATCCGCCGTCTGCGATCAATATTCTGAAGCCTGTCTATATACACTTCCCTGTCCAACCTAAACTGTTGCTTCTTTATGAGAAAAAATTCTTGCAAAGTAGACACATAAGAACGTATACCAGACTCAATTATGTTTACCCTTTCCTTGAGTAAGTTAATTGATTTATCACCTAACAAAAACTCCTCATCATTCTCTTCTAAAGTAGACATCCAAGATTCAAAATCAGAAATTATAAAATCTACACTTTCTTGAATATCCTTTATTCTAAATATTTCATGATTTTCATAACGTTTAAAAATGGAACCAAAGTCTGAATTTTCAACGTCGTGATGTAACACATCAACGTCACAACAATGTGCTCCTGGATTGTGAGAACACTCTTCTAAAGCACCGTTCGTAACTGCTATCAACTCCTCTGTTGGCGGCGCTACGTGACTTTCTCTTTTATCTTGAGGTAAATCTTCCATAAACAATAGTCTACATTTTGCACCGTAAATTACAAATAGATTATAAATAGTGTAGAATAACAGCTACGATGTCCAATTGGCACGTTGGGGGCAAATCAAATAAAGGTGAGTAGTTAGCTCAGAAAGTAACAAGTTCCTTTAATAAATATAGTGTGACCGATTAGCTCAGCTGGTAGCGGTGAGAATATCCCCCAGACATTCTCACCATCTCCATTGTAGAGGTCGGTCGAACAATTTAATACGTCCGATTAGCTCAGCTGGTAGAGCGCTACATTGACATTGTAGAGGTCACAAGTTCAAGTCTTGTATCGGACACAAGGGTAAAAGAAAAAGCCGAACACGAAGTATTCGGCTTTTTCTTTTACTTAGTTTTTTCGGCGAACTTAGCGGCGGTAACAGCTCCGTCCTTTGTATCGGCCACAAACAACCAACGGTTTTTGTGACAAAAAGTCGCATCATCGATTCCAGAAACGTCGGCCAATTTATCGTTAGCCAAGCCGGCCCACTTTTCTGGGAAAAGTGCCTTAGTGTCAAAACCATTACCCACCTTCGGTGCTGTAGCTGCCCACCAAATTTCCCGCTCAGAATCAGTCACTGGACTTACCCCCACTAAAACATCTTCATATCGAGTAAGAACCTCTCGCAAGACTGGTTTGTCAAATACTAAAATCGTCTTATCTTCTGTATTTTTATAAACCTCATCTACGTATTCCAACATTTTTTCCTCGGCTTTAAATTGAGCAATTAGTCTTTTAAGTAAACCAACACCGAAATTGACTGCTCGCAAAAAGCCAGTGGTGTAGTCTTCGTGAGTACCCCAAACCGGCTTGTACATTTGTAAAACATCATAGAACTCAAAATTCTTTAGACCATGCTCTGCACAAGTACAAAGCGCAACTTGATTATCAGCCGCATCAATCGGTTGCACAATCTTCTTTTCCATCTTTTCCGCAACTTCCTTAGATTCACAAATTTTTTCACCATATTCTCGCCATACTAAACCAAATGATGAATACGGGATACCATTGTCGCGCACTGGTGCTCCAGGTTGATGGTGGTCGAAACGATTATTAGAAACGTCATATACACCGCCCACATCAACCACCCAATCAGCTTTGGAAATCTCTTCACTATCTCGGCTACGCATAATATGCATGTTGTCTCGACCAAGTAGAATCTCTAGCGAAGCAACCGCGAGCACATCGTCGGGATCAAAACTTCCGCTATGAGTGAGAACTGTCTGCATGGCAGTACTATAGCACTATTAATAAAATAAAAAACGGAGGTACGAACACTTGCTCGCACCCCCTTTTGCATGTAGCGAGTGTGTTATTTTTTTAGAACACGACACTGCTGACAGCGGATTTCTTGTTTTGGATAACTTTCGCAATCTCTGTTGACATAAGGTTGCCATAAATGTTCATGATTTTGCCAACGACACTTCATTTGCCGACAAAAATCTTTAGCTGACCACCACACAACAATAGCCAACAATAGTACGCAAACTTGAACGGCTCGCAGTGCGAAAATCACTGTTTCGGTGCCAGATCGCAAAGTAAAACCTTCATCTACCATCACTCTTCTCCTTTAATCATCAGACGATATTTAAGCAAACACCATTGCTACACTTAGATTGACATCGCTATATAATCAGGCGATTTGTTACATATTGCAAAGAACGGTTTTATTCCAACAATTAATTGATATTAGGAATCTTAATAAGGTACCATTTTTTTGCAATTTGACAAGGTCTAAGGTATATTGTGTACCATGATTATTCTAAGTATTGAGACTTCTTGTGATGAAACCGCCGTTAGCCTGATTTCAGCCACCGGCGATTTTCCTAATGCCAGCTACGAAATACTTGGTGACGCTCTCTGGAGCCAAATCGACGTACATGCTGAATACGGCGGTGTATTTCCGTCATTAGCCAAGCGAGAACACGCCCGCACTATCGTGCCGATGTTGCAGCAGGCTATTAAGGACTCAGAATTGGAAACTCATAAAAACCAAGTTTTGACTTCCGACCTAGAACAACAGATTGTAACTCTGCTAGAGCGTGAACCAGACCTCGCTAATACTTTACTTGGATTTGTTAAAGAAACGGGATTACCAGAAATAGATCTCATTGCAGTTACTAGTGGCCCTGGACTTGAACCCGCCTTATGGGTTGGAGTTAATTTTGCTCGAGCCATAGCCCTACTATCAAACACACCAGTGGTTAGTGTTAACCATATGGAAGGGCATATCCTGGCCAGTGTTTTTGATGTAGAAAGAGACGATATGTTATCTGAGATTAAATTCCCGGCTATCTCTCTACTGATTTCCGGTGGACATACTGAACTGGTTTTAATGAAAAATTGGGGAGAATACGAGAAAATTGGTCAAACCAGAGACGATGCAGTTGGAGAAGCGTATGACAAAGTAGCCAGATTGTTAGGTATTCCTTACCCTGGAGGACCAGAAGTAGCCAGACTGGCGAATGAAGCTAGGCAAAAAAACTTTTCACAATTCGCAGACCTACCTTCACCAATGATTAACTCTAACGATTTAGATTTTTCCTTTTCTGGACTAAAAACAGCTGTGCGCTACGCTGTGGCTGATAAAGATTTATCACATTATGACAAAGCAGGCCTTTGTCGTGACTTTGAAGATGCGGTTACTGCCGTCTTGGTCAAAAAAACTGCTCAGGCGATAGCCGAACACTCAGCTCAAACTCTAATTGTAGGCGGTGGTGTAAGCGCCAACCAACACATTAAACGCACCCTCGAGGCATTTCTACTAAGAGAATTTCCTGAAGTAACTGCCTACTTCCCTGCACCAGGACTTTCAACCGACAATAGTATTATGATTGCTCTGTCTGGTCACGCTCGAGCGACGAGTGCGATTGCACCCGCCGCCACAGACATCATCAGAGCTGATGGCAACCGTTCGTTAACTTAAAGGTATTAGACTTGCAATATCTTTGATTTGGGTATATAACTCCAAGCAGCTATCGAAAGGCCTTTCTTTATTGGGTCTTTTTTGTTACTCAAAGTCTCTGACAAGGGTCAGTCCACAAGCACCTCATCTTATGAGTTGTTTTCCCCTATGGACTGATCCTTGGCGGAGATTTTGAATGAGCAAACGAGGCCAAAGGCCGACTGTTGCGAATTTATACAGGCGCTTAGGATATTTCGACCCCCAAGGGAGAAATAGGCTGTAGCGAGCTGTAAACCTAAAAGCAAACAGCTACCTCCCTTCACTTTTTACTACGCACAACGTCAAGATTTATCCCCAGCAAAATCATTTACGGTTGACAAAAAAAATGCTAGGTATAAAATTTAGTAGCACTTGGATATAGGGGACCGAGTAGTGGACTTCGTATGACCTACTTACCCTACAACAACTGCAACCACAATTTAAATACAGCGAACCTTTTCACTACGCACTATACGCGTGGTTTTTTATTTTTTATTGGACGACAATTTAAGTAACTTTCACAGAGTGCTTAAGAAAGTCCCCTCCATTTCCTAATCATTCCGTGAACGATACTAGGGGTGTACGTTCACCATCTATCCATTATCAGTTTTACCCGATTATGGTGCGATGAATTTGTTATTAGAGGTAATACATAAATATTTATGACAACAACAAAATCTTTTACCAGACTATTGGCTATCATGTTCGCAGCCGTATTAGCTGTGGCCACCTTTAGTCTTTACACCCTGGAAGCAAGCGCTGACCGTGGCAACCGAGGTGGAGACGACAATGGTACAGAAATTGAAATCGAGAACTCAGCTCGTGTTTCAAACGATGTCCAAGTGACCGCAAAAACTGGCGGCAACGAAGCCGATGGCGGTGACAGTGGGGACAGAGATCGAGGAGGAAAGCCAATGACACTTCGATTTCCTGGTGGACAAAGCAGTGGTAACGCTGGGCCTGGTGGTGATGGAGGCACTATTACAACCGGAGCAGCTAGTGCTATCGGCACTGTCTACAACGATGTAAACAACACTCGCGTAACCGTTGAAGGTTGTGGTTGTGAAGAAGGTTCTCGATACCATTTCCTATCACGCTTCTCACGTGACAACGATGATGATGAAAGTCTTGAAGTTGACGTTGAGAACCGAGCTAAAGTTCGAAATGAACTTGATGTAACAGCTAAAACTGGAGGCAATGAGGCTGAAGGTGGTGATAGCAATGGTGGTGGTAGCAACTACTCACCATGGCATCACTGGCTAAACCTTATGAACCCAGGAGGTGGTGATGGTGGTACTATCCGAACTGGCGCTGCTTACGCAGACGGAATGGTCACCAACTTGTTGAACCACTCTGTAGTTCGAGTTGACCGAGGTGGCAATAATGAGATGTAAACTTGCCCACTTGTCAGCGGCGGAGGAACAAACTGTTCCTCTCTCCGCTCAGGTTTGGTGGCAACACAAAATCTGAGCCAGAGGGATTATGTTTAAATTTAAACACTACAAAAATATCATTTTGGCTGCATGGTTAGTCTTAATTATGCTGCTTTCAAGTTGTCTTCTATTCCCTCAAATTACAACAGCCGAGACAGTAGTGACTAACTCTGTATCAGTAAGTGCCAGTGGGTCTGGCGAGAATAGCGCGTCAGTGACCACAATTATCAATAATGAAGTAGTCGAAGACTGGTCTAGTAACAGTGTGGAACCAATAAAATATTCCAATTATATTTCAGCCAGCTCATCTACTGAGACTAGAGTGCACGCTAGTTCTGAAGAAGTTAGATTAAAGGAAATGATTATTAGACTTGAGGCGTTAATTTCATTGTATGTATCGCTACTTAAACAATAAATTCTGGTCAGCTCCGATTCTTGCTGGAGTGGTAGTAGGGGCGCTGATCATGCAACTAATTCTGCCCGTCATTGTATTTGCTGCAGATGATATAGCTGACCCAACACCAGCCGAAACCAGTACGGTGGTAGAAGTGGACGGCGAGGAAGAAACTGTAACTAAAGAAGCAGCCACCCCAACAGAACCAGAATCAACCACCGAGGAAGAACAATTCACTCCTGCTTCAGTTGAGACGGGTGACGCAGTAGCTAGCCAAGAGCTAGAAAATAATTTAAATGAGAACTTAATCAACTCTGATGAAGAGACTACTACTGAGAAGGAAGTGGCCGAAGCTGTAGCTGCTGATAACCTTGGAGAATCCAATCCTGCTTCTATCGATACAGACGATAAACCAGACGTTGAGACCGCGTCACTGCCTGAAGTAGATGATGAGGTACTGACCGTAACTGCCACCAACACGGCCACTACTACTAACAACGCTACCACTACAGCCAATACTGGCAGCAACACTGTCACTGGTCATGAAGCAACTATTGATACCGGTGATGCAATAGCTTATGTCGATGTTCTAAATGTGGTCAATACTAACATTGTTGACTCAGACGGCTTGATTAAATTTGTTAATGACTCTTTGGGTTACGATAATTTTGATTTGCGAGAAGATTTTGAACTAGTCTACGCTGATTTTGAAATGTCAGAATCAACCCCAAGCTGTTCACTGGAAACTTGTGCTAGCGCAGAAACTAATATTAGTCTCGATAATGATGCCACCATCGAGAATAACATTTTGGTAGAAGCAAATTCCGGCAACAATACTGCCGCGGGTGATGGTGCAAATATAACTACTGGAAACGCTTATGCCTCAGCCAACATAATCAACGTAGCAAACACTAACATTGCTGATTCCAACTATCTATTACTCGTCTTTAACAACTTTGCTGACTACGCTGGTGACATTGTATTACCAAACAGTAACTTCTTTAAAAACCTGACTGGTTCATCGGGCGGAGTTAGCAATATTGATGTAGATATCAACAACACTGCTGCCATCGACAACAACACTGAAGTGGTAAGTAACACAGGTGACAATGAGGCAGCTGGAGCCAATACTTCAATTCAGACCGGCAACGCTAGTAGCCTTAATCAAGTTGATAACATCGTCAATCAAAACATCATTGGTGACAATGTCTTCAGCCTCTTAATTAGAGTTCATGGTGATTGGAGCGGTAACATTACTGGTTTGCCAGATGGTTTTTCTTGGCAAGAAACCCCAGAAGGTATCAGAATTACAGCTGGTTTAAATAATAATCAAGCGTCAGATGTTTCAACCAACCTCGCTTTCTCTGCCAAAAATACCGCCAAAATTAATAACAATGTTCAAGTTTATGCTTTGACTGGTGACAACAAAGTAACCGGGGACGACACAAAAGTAAAAACTGGTGATGCTCACGCTGAAAGCTCAATTCTAAACATCGCAAACACCAATGTGATTGGTAGCAACTGGTCAAACTTGATATTCAATATTTATGGTAACTGGAGTGGTGATTTGGCTTTTGGTCAACCAGATTTATGGCTTGGAGTTACCGCCAGTTCACCTGACAAACCAATCATGCCGACCTCTCGAGTATCCTACACATTTACAGTGTTTAACCGAGGTGACACAACAGCTGAAGCGGTCAAACTAGAGAGTACCTTTGAAAGTAACGCTCTCAGCTTTGACGATAATAACGACCAGACTAATGATGGCCAAAATACTAGAAAGTTTTGGAATTTGGGTGACATCAAAGCTGGAGAAACGGTAGAGTTTACTAGTACAGCCAAGGTGCGAGAAGCTGTTGGACGCAATGTTATTACTGCCATTCCTCTCTCAAATCTAGTTTCAACTACTCAAAAAGAGTCGGACTATGACAACAATAAGGAAATTGTCACCATCTATGTTGGTAATGAACGTGATAAATCAGACTCTCCTCAGAAAACTTTTCCGGCTCACTTTGACATTAAAAAAACCGCCTCACGAAACATTGCTCAACCAGGTGACGTAGTTGACTACACAGTGACCTTCTTTAACCGTGGTGGTCAACTTTTTGATGCGGTCTTAGTAGATGTATTACGCAATGAAGCGGGTGAGATAGTTTATGAACAATCATGGCCATTTGAAGAGATTAAGAACTGGGAAACTATTACCGTCAGCTATAGTATTGAGTTTGATTCAGCTCTGGAGCTTGGTACATACACTAATTCCGCTCAACTGATTGGTTTTCATCGCAGTAAGATCAAAAATCACCAATTCCCTTACGAATCACCAATCGCTACCCACGAACTTCAGATTGGAGCTCCTGATGGACGTGTCCTTGGTATTAGTGACTCTTTCTGTGATCCCTATCTAACCGAATACTTACGCTACGGACGCTACAACAATCCAAATGAAGTGACTAGGCTACAAATCTTCCTCAATAATCATTTAGACTTGAACATTTCAACTGCCGGTTACTTCGACTTAGCTACCGAACAAGCAGTTCGAGACTTCCAGCAAATGTACCGTGATGAAGTATTAATTCCGTGGGGTCTAGAGCGTGACTCGGGTTATGTCTACTACACCACACAAAAGAAAATTAATGAGATAATGTGTGAAGGGACTAAGCTATTCCCATTAAATGATGGTCAACAAGCTGAAATTAGTGCCTTTAGAGCCAGGGTGACCAATAGTCAACCACCATTAATAGAAACCAATGATTTGTTACCTATTCCAGAATTACCAGCTAACCCTAATAATGTACCAATCCCAAATTCAGTACAACATGAAGTCGAAAGACAGGTTAAGCAAATTCAAAAAACCGTAGAGCCATCACCTTCAAACCTAATTCCAACCGAGACTAAGGTGTGGGACAGATTAGGCGGTTGGTTTCAAAGCTGGCAAGGACGAGCTGCCTTCTGGCGCTAAAGATAAGGGATGGTCACAAACCATGACCATCTTTTTATTACTACTATTTCGTGCTAATATCGCTTAATAATCAAGCTAAATTTAGTAGTTGCATAAATATGGAGGAAAAACAACAACCAAATATTCCGGAGATTTTCTTGTCTCCGTATAATCCCAATGATCACGAAGACAAACTATATGAGATGTGGAATGATTCAGGCTATTTTAATCCAGATAAGTGTATTGAAGATGGTGTTACTGCGCCAGATGCCGAACCATTCTCCATCGTCCTCCCTCCCCCTAATGTGACCGGGACTTTGCACATGGGCCACGCGGCCATGTTGGCGATTGAAGATATTTTAGTGCGTTATAGCCGTATGAAGGGTAAAAAAACTCTTTGGTTACCAGGTACCGACTCTGCTGCCATCGCTACTCAATCTAAGGTGGAAAAAAACATTTTAAAATCAGAAAAAAAATCACGTCACGATTTAGGGCGTGAAGAGTTATTACGACGAGTTGATGAATTTGCCGAAGAGAGTAAGGACACCATCATCGGACAAACCAAAAAAATGGGTTCCAGCTTAGACTGGTCTCGGTACGCCTTCACTTTGGACGAAAAGCGATATAAAGCAGTAATGACTGCTTTCGTAAACATGTATGAAGACGGTTTAATTTACCGCGGTGACCGTATCGTTAACTGGGACCCGAAGGGACAAACAACTATTTCAGATGATGAAATTGTTCACGAGGAACGGACTGGAAAACTTTACACCTTTAAGTACAGTAAGGACTTTCCAATCACCATTGCTACTACGCGCCCAGAAACTAAGGTTGGTGATACTGCAGTAGCTGTGCACCCAGAAGATGAACGATACAAAGAGTACCTTGGGCAGACTTTTGAGTTTGAATTTTGTGACGTACCAGTAAAGGTAGAAATTATCGGTGATCCTGAAGTAGATCCCGAGTTTGGGACTGGCGCAGTCGGTGTTACACCCGCTCACAGCAAGGTCGACTGGGACATCGCCGACCGCGCCGGCATCGACCGTCGACCGCAAGTTATAAATGAATACGCCAAAATGACGGTTGAAGGTCGCTTAAATAATCTGAAAGTAAATGTTGCTCGTGAAGAAGTAGTTAAGTGGCTGGAAGCAGAAGGACTACTAGAAAAAGTAGAAGACACCGTACAAAATGTTGGAACAGCTGAGAGAACCGGTGGTGTCATTGAACCATTACCTAAACTACAGTGGTGGATTGCTGTCAACAAAAAATTTGTTTTGAAGCATTCCGAAATCGATGGAATTGAGAGTGGTAGTGAGGTTACCCTTAAAGAACTCATGGTGGCAGCCGTTCAGGATGGAAGCACTGACATTTTTCCCGAACGGTTTAAGCGAATCTACTTTAATTGGATTGAAAACTTGAATGACTGGTGTATTTCAAGGCAAATTTGGTATGGACACAGAATACCCGCTTGGTATCGTAATGATGAAATCAAAGTTCAAATAGAGTCCCCTGGAAATGACTGGGAACAAGAATCTGACACTTTGGATACCTGGTTCTCCAGTGGTCTATGGACCTTTTCTACCCTAGGCTGGCCAGAAATAACAAATGACCTAAAAACCTATCATCCGACCACTGTACTAGAGACAGGCTACGATATTATTTTCTTCTGGGTAGCTCGTATGATTCTGATGAGTACTTATCACTTAGGTCAAGTACCATTTAAGAATGTTTATTTACACGGCTTAGTTCGGGATGCTAAAGGAAAAAAAATGAGTAAATCTATCGGTAATGTGATTGATCCGCTAGATATGATTAACCAGTTTGGGGCTGATGCGACTCGTTTATCACTTATTATTGGCGCTGCCCCCGGAAATGATATGCCTTTATCCGAGGATAAGGTGCGTGGTTACAAAAAATTTGCCAATAAACTCTGGAACATCAGTCGTTTCATTCTCACTAGTACCGAAGACGCAGATTGGGCTAAAGAACCGAAGTACTCAGACGCAGATAAGAAAATCTTAGAAACTTTGCAAAATACTGTGAAAGAAGTAAGTGATGATATCGACAAGTTTTCACTGTATCTAAGCGCCGAAAAAGCCTATCACTACGTATGGCACGATTTAGCAGACGTGGTACTAGAAGAATCTAAACCAATCATTAGCGGCGATGATACTGAAGCAAAAAACGCTCGGCAACACGTCCTCAAGGAATGTTTGGTCACCTCTCTAAAGATTCTTCACCCATTTATGCCATTTGTTACTGAGGCAGTTTGGCAAAACCTACCTAAGGAAATGAAAGACCATGAGATTTTAATG
>JAGQMC010000032.1 GCA_020428815.1 Candidatus Kaiserbacteria bacterium | reverse complement strand
ATTGTCTTAACCTCAAAATTATCAGCTGTGAGTTGAGCTGACACCAACGCATAAGCAGATAACAAAAGTGCACTAGAAAACAGCACGAATCCTAGTTTTGTCGCTTTAAATAAGGTTATTATTCTATTTACTCTTAATTTGTGATAAGAATATTTTTTCACTAATTAAGTAACCCACCCAGATAGAGTTGGGCTCAATATAATTATACCGCGCGACCCAGATGGAATCGCGCGGTTTTCTACATAATATGTGGAATTCTATTTAAGAATCGTTTTTACATCATTGATTTCTTTTTCAATCAAGGTTTCCGATACTTCTAGAGCTTGAGTCAGACCCTCTACAGCTTCTTTTTCTTTGGCTGACAATCGCTTACGTTTCGTTATAGTGTTAATTTGATCGTAAATTTCATCACGCAAAGCCGAGAAAATTTTCTCCATTTGGTCTTGAATTTCTCTAGTTTCGCGTCGCAATTTTTCTTCCCGTTCTTTCAACTTTTTATGTTCGTACCAGAAGTAAATTATCTGCAGAATAATGATGACAATTAGGAAGAAGATAAAGAGATTGACTGGGGTTAAGAAATCCCAGAAAGAAGTTTCTTCTTCAACTTCTAGTGGCTTTACCCATCCAGCGGTAATCAGTACAGCCACGCTACTTTCTCGTGTATTACCCGCTTTATCTGTTGCCACCACTTTGACTGTATATGTACCATCCTCTAGCTCTTTGAGCATATAACCAAGACGAGCCTCATCAGGAGTTATTCTTAGTGGCTCATTATTAGCCACAGTCATATCATAATACTCAACCCCCGAGGTTTTGTCGTTTGCTTCAAACCTTAAAAGCGGGAAAGCAGTTGGTGTATTACCAGCTTGAACATTGATTGCGAACGGTTCAGGTGGGGTAGTGTCAATTTGTAATTTACGGTTAGTGACCGCACCCCAACCAACTTGATTTTCAAAGTTAACGCTAACATACTGCACTCCGTCTTTAAGAATTTCAGAAGAAACAACAAACTCTTCTACCGGAGGATCAATCACTGCGTCCTCATTTAATTCAGGTCTATTTTCAGCATTTTCTGCAACCTCAACCGCTACTGCTGTGACATCGAAAGGTAATGTCCAAGTGAAGACACCGTTTGTTTCGTTATACCATAATTCTGGATCTAGGAATGTTTGTGAGCCAATTTCTGGTGGCCGTGGAGGATCTCCATAAATAATTGCTTCTTGATTTGATTCCGGTTGAGTATTTTCAGTTGGAGTTTGAGTAGGAGTCGGTGTTGGCTCAGGAGTTGCCGCTGCGCCAACTGTAAAAGTAGCTGGGGTGGCATTTTGAAACACATCTGTGCCCCGCCCATCGGCCGCTAGAATAGAAGACCCAGAAAAAGTTACATTGCCCGTTCCGGCTGCTACCGCCCTAAAGGTAATGGATAGTAAATTTGAAGTTGAAGTAAAAGGAGTTGGGCTACCGCCACCAAACTCAATCGTGCCTGCCGCGTTAGAAAAAGTTGGTTCGGTAGTCCATAGTGAAAAAGCTGAGCCGGTTTTACTAACACTAACTACAGACAAAACATCAGAATTATAATTAATCGTAGTTTCGACAGCATTAATACTGTCGCCATTAGGTACCGCTCTTACTGTAGCAGTAAAAGTCTGCCCCGCTGAATAGGTACCTGTACTGGGAGAAATACTCAAATCAGCTGCTTGCGCTAAGGTTGCTAAAGCAAAAAAACAGCTTGCTACCAGTAGGGTGAGCTTGAGTGAATGTACAGTTTTTTTATAAATATGGAACATGAACTAGGAACAACTCTTAACGCTTTTTAAGGTTTCGTCTTACCAATACTTCGACCCCCTTTCACTCGAAGCTGGACTTTTTCTTTCTCGTTTGGCTTAAGAAGCGGTAGCACTAATATTAAAACACCGTTTTTAATTTTTGCTTCTGCTTTGTCAATATTGACGCTCTCAGGCAAGATAATTCTACGGTAAAAATCTCCCCAAACACACTCCTCTGCTACGTATGACCCTTTGACTTTTTTCTTTGGGAATACTATATACTCTGGTCTTACTCGCTTACCTTCAATTAGAACGATGTCAGCATCGCCCTCAATTGATACGTGCACATCATTCATATCAGCTCCCGCTGATTGAGCGTAGACCACTATCATTCTTTCGGTTTGGAATACATCAACGTGAAGTTGAGCCACCTTATCGACAGCTGTCTCTTCAGTTTCTGAAAGTAAAGACTTCTCTCCACTTCTAATCCCGTGACCCTTTAGTCTCTGCAGAAAGGACATACGAATATATTATATAGGTACTACCCAGAAAATAATTTTTACTTATTCACAGTATTGTATTTAATTTATATGACATTTTCACCATGAGTGAATAAAAAGCAACTTTAAGTTGCTTTTTATCCAGTCCAGTTGAAGAGCATGATAGAAAAGTCAGTTAAACTAACAGTACCATCAAGGTTAATATCTGCTGGAGGGTCTGAGTCACCACCATCACTCGCCCACCAAAAAAGTAAGATTGAGAAGTCAACTAGATTTACTCTTCCATCACGATTCAAATCAGCATTAATTGGCACATCAGCTTCCTGTCCGACACCATAAAAAGTGTAGTCAGAAAAATGTGTTGACCTTCCTCCTTCTTGCTGCGACTTCGCTCTTACTTGGTAAGTTCCCCTAGAAAACCTACTAGTATCAACTTCAAGAGACCATTCACCATCACCATCAGCTGTAGCAGTCAAAGTCTTAACCGATGGCGCATTAATAACCCCATTCTCAATGGTCACTGTTGAGTTAGGTAAAGCATAGCCTGAAAAGGTTAGGTTTTGACCAGGATTAACTGGGTCAGGTTCAACCAGAATTGACGGCACAACGTTAATATTACTAAGGGCAGTGGTACGTGCCCCAGTTACAGTAAAAGAAGTACTGAAGGTGGATGATTTTGTTCCATCTGGCCCTTCAGCATACACTCCAAAGGTATAAACACCACGTGCGATTTCATCTAAGGTGACTGAGTAAGATCCGTCTCTTCCACTTCTTTCATTATCAAAATATTGACCATCGATCAAAAAACTAACTTTGCTATCTGGAAACGCATAGCCAGAAATAATCACTCGACCATCCCCGCTACGATACAGACCATCACTGGATTCAAAACCACCGCCGCCAGTCGAGCCTGTGTCTTCTCCGCGACCACCACCACCGCCGCCGCCAGAACCTCCAGTTCCAGTTGACCCTCCTTGAAGAGGCTCTTGTCCGTCAGATTCTCCGGTGGTTCCACCTGAACCAGAACCATCTCCCGTCCCTTCGTCACCAGTACCGGTTCCATCACCATCAGTGCTTCCTTCAGTATTTGATTGTCCAGTTGGAATTTCATTAACAGTAAAGATGATTTCAAAGTCATCAATATTAAAGTTTCCTTCATCATCAATACATCGAACAAAAAATTGTTGAACTGAATCGGGTACCACCGCCACTACTGTAGAGTGGTAAATTAAACCAGTATTAGAAAATGTGTGTGGCATCAAAAAGTAATCAGTCCCCGCCACGGTGTCATAATTACACCAAGCGAACTCATCAGTTTCTAGCGATATTTCTACATTTAAGGTTGTACCTCCAACCGAGCTGGTAGGTGCAGGATTAAAACGAAACGGTGGAATCGTTTCTGTAGTATCAAGATTTGGTATTGAAACCTTTTCAATTAGGAAAATCACCGGGTCGGCGTTTGCAATCAGTCCGCCATCATATACTCGCACCTGTAAATCATGCCGTCCTAGGGTCGAAGAGTTTAAAATCGGCTCAATATCACTTGCTGTAGTAGTGGTACCAGTGGAGGTGCTGTGACTGACCGAGTACACTTGTGAATTAGATGTATGATTACCAATTTTAAATACAAGTTCACTACCAGCAGTAATACTAAAATCGGGTGCCAGTGTATAGCGCAACAAACCAGGTGTACCAGCCGTAATCTCAACCATATCAACCCCCGCTGCCACCGCTGGACCAGCAGTTCTTTCTACTCCATCAACCAACAACTCTACATTTCTTTCAGCAAAAGTACTGGTGGCCAAAACCGTAAAGCCAGCTGGAGGTGTTATCTCTATCTGACCACCAGCAGACAAATCAGTATCTAAAATAAAAGAAATAGTATGATTTGAAAAAACTGACGGAGCTGAGTCTGATATCACATCTTTATAATTAATTATATTTACTGCTTCTACCACTGGTGTAAAAGCAACGAAGAATAGACTGAACAAAAAGAACAGCCAACTAAAAACTAACATCCGATACTGGGACGTAAGACTCATATACTATTTAATTGTAACCTGCTAAGTAGTAAAAATTGGACAAATTACACAGTTTTGACTGCTACAGACTCTCTAGTTCGTAAATAATCAAGCGCGTAATTCAACACAATTAGAATCAGTAGAACAAATAGAATACTGGCTAATATATAGGTAGTAACATCAGTTGTAGATCCCGTTTGTCCCGCTACGTTAACAGCAATTTCCCGTTGACTAAGAGCAAGTTCTCTAGCATCAAGTTCTCTTTCACGTTCGGTCAAAGCGGCAGTATACTGATTAAGTTCAGTTGGCTGCACTGAGGCAGACATACCTACTGCATTTGCAAGATAGTTTTGTGTGTCAGTAGTAAGATTTTCTGTATATTCATTAATCAAACCACTTTGAAACACTAAAATAAATGCGCAAACCAAAGCGGCCACTCTTAAGATTTTGTGATAGACGGAATGTTGTCTCATTACAAACAATTTTAACCAGTTTAAGCAAATAGTGCTAGTAATACTATTAGGAACAAAGCTGTTACGGTCAGGGAAATTACAGTGACTAAAAGAAAGGCCGAGGAACCATTTTTACGACGTCGAGACACAATTCGTCTACCTTGGTTTAAGTGTGCTAGAGAACGTTTAATATAAAGACGAACAAATATGAATACTAATAATAGTAGTACTGCCAATACTCCCAAGGCTGGACCAATAATATGCATTGGTAAAATCCAAAACGTAACAGTACTAGACATGGTTTTTTTCGCTCCCAGTTCTCCATAGGCAGGACTCACAATTGCTTCATAGCGACCAAAACCAACAGAATTTCCTTCCCAAACAATGTCATTGAAAATTCTAGTTCCGTCACTTTTTACATTTCCAGCTCCATCTACAAATCTTGGTACTACTGTCGCTCGATCAGAATTAAACATCACACTCCCAACTTTGTTACCAAGCATGTTAAAGATTTCTAACGGTCCAACTGGACGCACCACTACGTTTCCAGTGTTTTCAATCTTCACTGAAAAATCAATATTTTGTGAGCCATAAATAAACTTGGAGGTTGAAAACTGTCGAATATTTGCAGCTTCATTTACGTCTCCACTGATTATGATACTGACAATACTAGCAACCTGGTATCCAACAGCTGCTCCACTACCCGACAGATCTGGGGGTTCAACTGAAAAGAAAAGTCCTCCTAGGTGACTTCCTGGAGTGGCATTCTCAGGCACATCAATTGTAAAATCTACTGTGAACTTTCCGTCTCCAGGTACATCAATTTCAGTGTAAGGAATTTTAATCCAATCAGCCACCTCATAACCTGTCACTTCGTCATTACTATTTGCAAAAACCGGCACCCCACCAGCTCCAACACTAGCTACGTTTTTAGCAAATACATAAAGTTTTTTATCAGTCCCATCTAAGTTAGTAATAGTCACACTATGACTATTTGTGGTAGACGGGTCATACACTTCATCAAACTTGGCCGGCTTGATTCCCAAACCCACACTCTGAGCTCCAGCCATCTTTACCGTCAAACAGCAAAATATAAAAGTGACTGTCAACAGAAGTAAGATTAGCCTGAAAAAACGGTGACACACAGAGTGATAGGTCGACATATACAATAAAATTCATTAATACGTTAATCCTAGTATTTTAACACTTAATCTTTTTGTAATTTGTTAATAATACACAAAAACTCCCTAACGGGAGTTTTTGTGTAATCTACTCTAATTTTTCACTAGAAACTAGAAAGTAGGGGTGGCTACGTAAGTTAGAGTTGTACTGTAGTCATCAGCCGCTTCCTGCAAGGCAGTGATTTCTATCTTATAACCTACAGTAGTTGAACCAATGTCTGCTGTTAGACCATCTGCTGGACCA
Organism: Candidatus Kaiserbacteria bacterium; assembly: GCA_020428815.1. Taxonomy (GTDB): domain Bacteria; phylum Patescibacteriota; class Minisyncoccia; order Phycocordibacterales; family UBA918; genus OLB19. The sequence continues at coordinate 26,715 of JAGQMC010000032.1, read as the reverse complement.
TCGTGATGAAATACTTCACGTGGTGTAGTAGAGGCAGCGATGAAATCATTGGCTCCAAAATCTCCTGAATAGGCACTACCTGGGTTGTTTGACTGAATATCACTATCGCTAGTGGTCATACCCCAGTGACCCCATGATGTTTCATCATTAATGGTCGGAACTGGTGAGTTCCAAGCAGTACCAGTGTCTGCTACGTCAGAACCTTCATCGAAGTTATCAATGATAGCTCCATTAGCTGAAGCAAGGTCTCCGTCAGTATTTACAGTTACTACGAATCCGTTATTGGCATTAGTTGACACATTTAGTCGTTGTGAAAGGACTTCTGCTCCACCAGGGCCTGCTGTTAGTTGACCAAAGTCAATTACTGTTGGAGAAGTTGAACCTGTGGTAGTTTCACCATTAACTGCAGTTGAGGTCGCCATACCAGTAATTGTGAAGCTGAAAGTAGTGTCTACCACAGCACTAACATCTACGTTATCGATGATGGCTACTCGAGTGCGTCCAATGTCACTTGATCCGTTACTTACAGCAACCTCGATTTCATATGAACCTGTAGTACCAGGGTTAGTAATAACTCCATCCGCGACTACTATTTCTACAACGTCCCCCGCACTAGCATCAACACCGCTAATAGTAATTGTATCAGCAGTTGCACCTCCAAACGCGAGGTCGGCTGCATCACCACCACCAGTCACGTTTACAGTTAGGTTTCCAATTACTGTTGCGGCAATACCAGCAAAGTCCTGTCCTCCTGGACCATCGTCTTGGCTATCGAAAGTAATCACGATATTGTTTCCGTCCACGATACTGCTTCCAGCTGGGACGGTAAATTCAATTGTGTGACTTGAAGTAACACTGAGGTCAGAGTTACTGAGTGTGTCACTGACATTTGTTAAGTTAGCTGCCTGCGCAAAGTTTTGATACCCAATGGATAGCAGGACCAGTGCGCTAGCAACAAGTGTCGCGACCACTCGTTGCGCAAAACTAACTTGTAAAGTTGCTTTTGCGAACATGTTCTATTTATTTATACTTTAAAATTTAATAATTTCTGTAGTTGAATCTTTCCCCAAGATTCTTCCCCAGTTGTTAATTGAAACGTGGAGATCATAGAGGTTCCAAATATTTTGAAAGGCTCAGCCTTAATGGAACGTATTGCTTCAATTAACCTAATATATATTTTACACAGTCTTTTTGTCTTTGTCTGATAGCTGCTGTTGATAACTTGATTTGTCTGACTTTTTATGCTTTAGAAAAAGCTTATTTATAGTACTGCTACCGATTAAGGAAAGACATGTTTTTTATATTAACTTAAGAACAAATGTCTATGAGTTTCACTGGGACTTTACAGTCAGAATATCTGACCATTTGGTCGTATAAGCTGGAGAACGATTGTCTGATTTAGCTTGCCACTCACTCTGTTTAAGACGACTACCGACGGTTAGTAAATCCTTTCCTTCTTTACCAGCATTTATGTTATCCAATACCTTCATCAATCTATCGCTATTTTTATCCTTTGGTAATGAAAATAAGTCTGGTTGATTCACACCAACTGGGCGCAAGTTTCCTAGTACCACCCCCGCTTGCTTATAGGGTACTCTGGGTCGGTAAACTTGTTCTAGAGCCCTTTTTGCCAACCGGGAAAGCTCCACAGTGTCCCTTGTATACTGGGTCAGAACAATCTCTTTAGAACCCCCTTGTAAGACAAAATCGCTATGCCTACTTGGCCGTATAAAAACACGTATAGACCTTGTTTCTAAGCTTTTTGCACGCATACTAGCTGCGGCGTGTCGCAAATGATAAGCTATTGCATCCGCTAAGACCGCTAGTTCTTCTGTTGGTTTTTTAAACGAGCGAGAGTTTAGAATAGTATGCTGGGTATCACTTTTTTTAACCCCAGTTGAAACTGGCACTCCCTTTAATTCATCCCTGAGCCTAAGCCCCATTAAACCAAACAATGTCCTAACCTGCTGCGGATCTGCTGACATAAGATCATACGCCGTTAGTAGGTTATGATTTTTATACTTAATTTCCATTTTACCACCGACCCCCCAGATTTGAGCTAAGGGGATCTTAGGCGCTAAAAATGACCACTCTTGTTCAGATAACAGTTTTATCCCTTTGGCTTTTTTGGCCAACATATTGGCGTATTTCGCTCTAGTTCTAGTCTGGGACAAGCCAATAGAAACCGGTATTCCCACCTTCTTAGCTATGATTTTTCTAAGGTGACTGGCTATTTCTTCAGGGTGGCAGTCGAGCAGAAAAAAGGCTTCGTCAATAGAGTATTGTTGTATGCCTCCCAACTCCTCTGACATAACCGAGAACACCCTCCTCGACACATCACGATATAAAGCAAAATGCGAAGAAAAAGCAGTAATTCCTTCATTTTTTATAATGTCCTTTATCTGAAAGTAAGGGACACCCATAGGGACACCAATGTCCTTTACTTCTTGTGACCTGGCGACTACACAACCATCGTTACTAGATAAAACTAAAACCGGCTTCCCTTCCAGTTCGGGCCTAAATAGCCGTTCACACGACACGAAGAAGTTGTTGCAGTCTAACAAACCAACCCACTTATTGCTCATCTGTTTATTATAACTGAAAGGCCCCTGAGATCAGAGCTCTCAGAGGTCTTTAGAATTTCATCTATTAAAACAATTTCCAAATCTTTGGATCCTCTTCTCCATCAACTTTAAATACTGCTACACCACGCAAATCATAGTCTTCTACCAACTCAATTTTTTGCTCAATCGCATCAGAGTCGCTCCATGTTAAAAACCTGACTGGTATTTCAATATCAGCGTAAGTGGCTACTAGTAAAGCCTTGGCGGCTGCTTCATAGCCCTTAGGAGTGCCTTTGGGAGTTGGTAGAGCATTGAATATCTTCCAAGGAGACGTTTCAGGGAAGTAAGTAATCACCGCTTCGCCACCCGCTGTCCGACCAATCTGCAAGTCATACTCATCTACCAGTTCTAGAATTCTTGGTTGATTTAGGGTGGCTACCTTGGTGTAATCTTTGTACCAATCAGCCGCTACTGTCACATCCCAAGCCCGACCATAAGTAGCTACCCCGAGCATAATTTTATCTTCATCAATATCCTGAACCGCTAAATCCACCACCTTATCTACCCAGTCAATATCAGCCACTGGCATATATGGTACCCCACGTCGCTCATCGTTTAGTTTTAAGTCAGCTCGTTGTTGATCATAGGCCATAATTTCCACCCAGTCACAGTATCTGTTCATTGCTTTATAATCATTAGCATATTGGATATTATCAGGCACAACTTTCCAACGAGAAGCTGGGGGAGTTCGAGCTTCAATAGTGCAAGTTAGATCACGTCTACCCAAAGCTTTAGATAACTCCTCTAGAAACTTTGAATAATAATCAATGGTCTCACCCAACTTCGATTCATAGTCAATATTCACACCATCAAAGTCATTATCTTCTACCATCTCAACGATGTTCTTGATATGCTCTTTTCTGGCCTTAGTATTACTCAAAACCGTATGTATTTCATCTCCTTCAAACCAAGCTACTGTAGGAATGACAGAAACTCGTCTAGATTCAGCTTTATCTAACAATTTATCCCAGTGCCTATCGGAAAAATCTACCCTGTTGATTAAATCACCATTGGGTGACACCTCAAAAACAAAAGGATATACGACATCAATATCTCTAATGTTTTTCAAAGCACTTTTGGCTCCTAACTCTTCAGACCACCACGGTATCCACACCCCCACCTCTGTTTGGCTGGCAGCATGGGCTGCTACTGGCACTAGCAAGAAACCAGCCATGATTAGCAATATATAAAAGTATCTAACAGTATTTATCATACTGCATGAGACGTTAGAGTAGTACATATCTTACAAACTTATTATTTAAAAACTCGAGCGCTTCCAACCACCACCCCCCATACATAACAGCCCTCAACATCATTTACTACAATTGGTTGGTATTTACTATTTTCAGACACTAGCAGCAATCTGTCAGCTTGTTGTTTCAATCTTTTTACCACCAACTCACCATATATCGCAGCCACCACAATCAAGCCGTCTTTCGGTTCAACCGCTCTATCAACCACCAAAACATCTCCATCGAATATCCGCGCTCCTTCCATCGAATCACCGGAAACCCGTACAAAAAAGGTTGAAGATTCGTTCTTTACTAATAAATCATTAATATTTAGTGGTTGTTCCACTAAATCATCGCCCGGCGCAGGGAAGCCAGCTGCTGGTTGACTGGCATAGAGGGGAGTCTGGGTAGTGTTGTCGTCCTGTCGTGGAGGTGAAATTGAACTAACTTTTAAAATTTCATTCTTCATCATAAATAGTATACGAGCAATCCTTCTTTATAGAAAGTCACTAAGCTATCACTGCTCCGTAGGTCAGAAATTGATGAACAAACAGCAGTCCGCCCATACCAAATAGAAGTAACAAACTGTAGGCTACTTGTTCAAAACGATACCGTCTTGTTTCCATGACGATAGAAGCAGCCAAAAGTGATATGACTATCAAAGAAAGAGTTGCGTAAACCATCTGCAGTAAAGAGTTTGGCTGAGTAGCAGCCGACAACAAGGTTTGACCTGCATGAGTTGGTTCTGGATGAGAAATTTGAGCAACCGCCAAACCTGAAGAAGTAGCTATAACCGGTGACTCAATCACGACCACATCTTTAATACTTTCATGATTTATTTCAATAACTTCAGGTGTCTCAACAAACTCTTCAATCTGGTTTGATAAAGCTTCAGTAACTTGTGCTTCCTTATCGACAATTACAGCAACTTCCTCAGGTTCTTTTGAAGATTCTAACGCCAGCACAGCTGCTGGCTCAGGTTCTGGTTCCATAGACTGTCTTAATTGCGTTTGCAGATCATTAATCGCAGCTGAGGCTAATTCAATTTGATCTGCAACTGATTTGACTTGGTCTGGTTCAGGCTCTATTTCTGGCACACTGACTGTAGATTCAATCACTGGTTTAACAGCCGGCGTTCCAAACAACTGTACAACAAAAACTGTATTATAACCTTCATATTTTCCTTTAGCGGTTCCAACACCAATTTCAGTATAAACACCATTTACAATATTTTGTCGGTGTGTCGGTGACTTCATCCAAGCCTCAACCACTTCTGCAGAGTCAGTAAAGTGTACAGCTAAATTTTCACCAGCATGAGCATAAACATATCCAGCTTCATTAAACCAATACCATGGTGAAACGCCGTCTGGACTATAGTGTGAAAAATAGCCCTCTTTAGCCATATGTTCAGCTTTCATTTGCGCAGCTTGATCCAAGACACTATTTCTAACCAAGGGTGCTTTAGCGTTATCGTCGCGTTCTTCATTAGTCAAATCAACCACAACTGCTGGCAGGACTGTAGAAATCAACCAGTCAGACGATTGCCATAATATTGCGTGTAGATTAGAACCAATAAAAGTTATAAATACCAGTATCGCCATTAGCGACATGGAAACTTTTTGTAGTTTATTAAAGCCATGTGAGCTGGTCTGCATCTGTATATTTTACGACATAAATATATATTTTGTCAATATAAACAAAAAAGACCCTGTGCATAGGGTCTTTTTTGCAATATTATTCTAGCTAGTCAATATCTACGTTTTTGGTCAAATCTTCCCCCGTATAATCTGGTAGCACGGCGTAGTCTGGACAAATTATGTCATTAATCTTCCAGAGAGTGGTTTTGTAAACAAAACCAGTCGCTTCAAAGTGCGGTACGATTCCACGTAGGTACCATGGATCAAGAATTTCGGTTTGGTAATGACGTTGGAAAGCCTTTACATTTGAGTCGGTTACCCGGTCAAACTCACCAGTTACTGGGTTGGCTGTACCTCCAAATGTATCTTTGAAGATATTTAAGAATAATTGCAACTTAGTTACTTCCCAAGGATCATTTTGCCAACCAATCTGCATGTAGTCTAGCAAGAATGGACACTGGGTAGACGCACCCAAGACTTGTGGGAAAGCACCGCCTCGTCCATCAATTCTAGTTCCGGTTGATCGACTACTTCTTCGGTTTGAGTCGTCCAACTCACCTTCCCCATTGCCATCGTCAGTTTCGATATATTCATTATAGAAGTCACATTCGTTAGCTTCTTCTACTTGTTGCACCAGAACATCAATTGCTAATTGATAGAGTGGTATATCAAGTGTTTGTGCTGGGGTGAAATCAAACTCACAGTAATCAAGTTCTGAATCTGACATCACAACCCCTTCTCCAGTCGCTTCAACATTTACCTGCTCCCAATCACTCAACATACCTTCATGCACTTCATATGACTCTCCCTCTTCTACCAAGAATGAGTAGTTACCATACGTATCTGTAGTGGTAGAGTCAATTTCAACTCCTTCAGAATCGAAAAGATAGATTGGCCAGTCTGATTTAACGACCATATCATCATTTACTAATTCGTACTTTGTACCACTGATTTCTACCAAGTTTGGTTCTTCATAGCCTGGCTCATCATCGTCTTCACAATAATCAATTTCTTCTGAGTCTAGAGTGATGGTGATACCGTCAGCCTTGGTGTCTACCCAAAAGTCGAAATCTACTGACCTTAAATCACCTGCTTCCTTGAAACTGTCAAAGTTATCATTTGAGACAACTGGGTCGGTCTCAGAGTGATTTTCTAGTTTGAAGTCACCAGGAATTTTAGATGTTGCTCCTCCTAGTATTTTTGCATCGTTGAATTCAATTGTGGCTCGTAATGACTCGTAATTTCGATCTCCACCAGGATTATGATACCCATAAAGTGCTACCTTAACTTGACCGTTTCCTTCACGACTAACGAACAAGCCGTCTAGATCACCTGGATTAGGGTAGTTAGTAACAGTTTGTGGGTCATCAATCCACTCAGCTGATTGGTTGGGAGCTGGTGCCTCTGACACTTTGAACCATTCTCCAAAATCAACTGTCGAACCATCACCGAGGATTACTTGTGGCAGCAAGTTTCCCTGCCCACCGTTAGCAATTTCAGCTCCGTCTTCATCACGAATTACCACTCGAGCTTCAACTTCAGCCATACAATCAGGACAGTTGTATTCATCACCAGTCATAACCTCTACAGTTACTCCGTCGTTTCCAGTGTCAGCTCTTAAATCAAACTCTATAGCAGTATCGCCAGAATTCTTACTAAAGACATCATCAAACGAATTATTTGAACCGTCTTCTAGTTTAAACTGCGGATTTGGCTTTCTATCTACTGACCCAAACTCAATACCCATAGTCATAATAGAGCCAGCCACAATATCTAACATCTTAGAGTTGTTACCGCCAACAAAAGCTAACCCTAATTTACCGTTAACGGTATCACGTTGTACAGCAAGGCCATCTACTGAGTTAGCAACATTTACATAAGTATCATCGCCCACCTCATCAAAGTTAAACCATGTGCCATTTGGAATTTCGTTTCCAGCGCCACCAAGATGAATGGTGCCATCAAATGATTTTGATTCTGGAGCGTTTTCATCAAGGGTAATATTAACCAGACGTAAATCAGTACATTGATTATCTAGCGTACAGTAATCTGTACAACCTTCTCCACCATCACACTGTTCCCATTCTTGGTTCTGTTCTCCATCACCACAGTATGGACCATATTCTGGCTCTTCTGGTTCTGGTTCATACGGCACCGCACAATCCTTGGCTCCTTCACCAGTAATCACTAACTCGTAATACAGACCTGCTGGATTAACTTCTGGATTATTGGTGTTGTACTCAAGATTAGTAACAGCTACTGCCAACTCATTGTTTCCAGACTGCACATCAGAAGTCACATCATAAGTTTGTAGTGCAGAGAAATTATTTCCATCATTATCATCCAACATGAAGCTATCGTTAAGATTAGCGTCAAATTGATTGTCAGCAGCAATTTTAAGAGTAGCGTTGGTAATTGTAATCGCTGGGTTAATACCAAACTTTTTCACGAAGGTTTGTGTTTCTTCCGCTGAAGGATCAACTGGACCGTCATCACCCCAGATCCAAGCTGAGTTTAACAGTGAATCCACCCAATTATCGTGCACAAAACTTAATTCAACAGCATCATCATCCTTTTCTACTACAAAGTTTGTGTCATCGCTAACAATAGTCATTTCACAGACTTCTGGCTCGACTTCGACTGGCACATTCCATGCGACACAATAGTAATCATTATCAACCTTGACTCCATCCACTCGATCATAGTTATCGTAGTTTAATACGTCAGTATGGCAATAAATCTCAGCTGAAACATTGTTGGTATTTTTATTACCCTCGGTTTCGTGAGTGAATGGAATATAATCTTCTTGCAACAACTCTCGCACCCAGAACTTTCCGTTTTCAAACGCAGATTCTGGCACTTGAGTTGAACCTGTGAATGTTGTCCAATCTTCTCCAGCAGTACCGATTAAAGTATCACCAGGGTCAGCAGCATCATGAGGTGCCCATTCAAACTCCCATCCTTCAACAATCTGACATGATGGATGTTCATCTCCAATCCAATCGATAGCTGTATTTTCATTTATGTTTGGGCCACCGGTTCCCCAATTTGGTAAATCAGCTTCATCAGTACAGACAATCTTAGTTGTGTGTAGATTGGCTACTGGCTCTGGTTCACGTACCAAGCAAAGTTGTACGTCATCTAGAAATGTACCAAATGAGTTACTTGGGCCAGCGTCAGCAAAAGTAATGTCAGTTGAATCATCGGCTGTAAATGGGTAACTTCCGCGAGTCCAGTCGCCAGCTAGCAAACCAGCTGCTGCTGTATCAGGACCTTCGGTCGCTACTTCTACACCGTCAACTTGAACAGATAGCTGGTTCTGTTCCGCTGCGATGCCATGTCGTGGAGCAAATGCCCACTTAAGTTCGTATTCGCCTCCAGGGATTGTAGCTACGGTCTGAGTGACCTTGGTTGAATGATCGCCGTCTAATTCAGCGTACTGATCACCGTAAGCGGCTTCGTTGCCACTCCAACCCCGCATTATCTCAAGCGTGGTAGCTGAGTCGTCAGATACTTTTTCGATTAACCAACCAGTTACAGTAGAAAACTTTTGCCACTTGGAGCCATTGGTCACAATATCCACTTCATCCTCACCATACTCAAATGAACCATTAAGTAGTAGGTTTTCACATCGTTCTGGTTCTGGTTTTTGACAGTCAGTGTTTACTGTAACAGTCACACCTTCTCCATCCCAAAAATTAGGAACGTCAGAACCAACAAAATAGTCACTTTCTGCTCCTACTACATAGTAGGTCACGTCAACTGAACCACCGTTTTCATCTTCAGCGAAGGTGGCAGGAAATGACATTCCGTCTTGCCAATTTGCAGGAACCTCAGTTCCAATTACGTAATTAAACCCAAAACCAAGTCCTGTTAGATTTTCTGTAAACTCAACATCTAACGAGCCACACTGCTGATTTACTTCGTAATCAAAACAGTCAGTTCCATCGAAATCATTATCTTCATGCCATTTTGCAATACTCATTCCGTTTGGCTTTTGTAAAGGGTCACAAAAATCAACCGGCTCTTCATAGTGATTTCCAAAATTTTTCGTATTCTTTTCACCATCATCATCAATATTTACAGTTTGACACTTTTCTCCCTCCTCTGAAAAATTTGGCGATTCGTTATTTACACCAGCTGTAACAAAGGTTTGTGTCCAATCGTCCTGCATTACTTCACACACCTTGTACTCACCAAATGGTACATCGCTAAACTCATATTTTCCATCTCCGTCAGTAACATCTGAATCTACCAATGTCCAAGGTGTACCTACGGCATATAGTCTAATTGTCCAACCAGATAGCCCCAATTCACCATCTTCTTTAGATTTACCATTACCATCAGTGTCGCCAAATTTCATTCCAGAAATTGAACCTGACCAACCAGGGCAAGCTCCTAGACCTAGCCATTCAGCACCAGTCTTTCCGTCATAAACAACATTTAGATTTTGACCATCATAGAAACCAGGCACTACTGGAATAATATCTCCATCGTTAACACCCTGTGAACCATGAGCTGATCCCAGTGAATTAGCGTTAACGGACTGATAATTAAAGGTGGAACCATTCCAGTGACAAATATCCACATTTGGTGCTTGTGCATCAGCCACAAAAAAAGCCACCGGAAAGGCGCTTAAAATCATAGACACAATCGTAACAGCTGCAAGAAACTGCGCAGTTAGATTGCGTTGAGTTATAGTTATAATATTCATACGCGTACTGTTAATGCTAATAAATTATCCACATTAACTTGTAAATTAAGTAATTTAGCTTTATCAATCCCACGGCATACCCCTACTTCTGTCGTGCAACTAAATCCTACTCCTGTTGCCGGAAAAAGCAAGCTCGCACAACATATTTTATGTTATAGACCTTACCTGGAACTGCGCACGAAGTGCAACTTAAAATATGGTGTAGAGGCAAATTTTTTGCCACAAGAAATCTACCTTGATAAATTATAGTAGTATTAGCAATTTTGCCTTTTGCGTTAAGGCATTTTTAATACCGGCTTCATATCTTCACAATGTCTTTCATTAATCACTTTGTCAGCTTTATCAAACTCAGTGGTTGTAGCATAAATGGCCGTCTTTACCCGATTTTTATACTCATATAAGCGCTCTATAAAGATTTCTCTTTCGTGACTTCTGTCCTTCATCGGCATATCCTTATCCATCATTACCGGAAAAACACCACAGGCATAGAAACTGCCTCTATCTTCATCTAAACATTTACCTAAAATTTTCACCTCTTGTCCTGAAGCCAGAATTCTCTTTTCCTTATCATTAAGTTCTCTGACATCTAGTGTCCAGCCCCTGCCAGTTGTATCTTTGAATATTATAGTTGTGGTGGGTTGTACCGTACTGTAGCTTTGTCGACCAAGTAGTCGTCCTTCTGTTGGTGACTGCCACATATTTTTTTCTATTTTCTCCTGTGACAAATAATTATTCATATGATTACCGAGTATATCGTCAATTTTGTAACCAACCCCAAATAGCTGCAGAGCCGAACCACCAGCAAAACTCAGAACTAAGCTACTTAGCAAGATAGTTCCTAACGAATACCGATAACCTCTAGCTGTATGACGAAGATTATAAATTGCCACGCCAATCATAGCTATAAAGACAAAAAACCATAAGTAAGGTAGATAATCTACTAAGAAGGTAAGAAAATTATCATGAGTAGCTTCGTAAAAGTCATACTGCCGGTGCATTACCACAAACAGTGATACCGCTACGGCGATTGATCCGATTAGAACTGAAATAAGCCACAAAAACCACACCAAGCACTCTCGACTATGAAAAAATAAACGAGGTCGTGGGCAAACCGCCTCGTCTTCTATGCGGTCATATAAGCAATCTTTTAAGCATTTTTGATTCTCTATCTTATTCATATCCTTTGACTTATTTATATACGTATCTTTGCTTGATTTAGTACACTCTGTAATTGTTTCTTACCGCGATGTAGTAAAGTCCCAACCGAACCAACTGGAATTTTTAAAATATCGGAGATTTCCTCATATTCCTTATGTTCAAAGAAACGCAGAATCAGCGCCTCACGGTACTTTTCATCAATATTATGCAAAGCTTCATTGAGCACCTTAGAGTTTATATCCTTATCAAACACCACGTCAGCTCCTTCGTCCTTAGACCCTAGAAAAGAAATGATTTCTTCACTATCAGCGATTAAGTGTCCTTCTGGTCGCACATTGCGTTTCCGGTACCAACTGACAGCTTCATTGTGTGCGATACGATAAATCCAAGAAGAAAACTTAAGACTAGTATCAAAACCGTTAAGGTTCCGGTATACCTTTAAAAAGATTTCCTGCAAAACATCTAGCTGATCATCTGGATTACGTACTCCCAAACGTGTAATATATCGCTTCAGCTTAGCCTCATAACGATCCACAATATCGCCAAAATAACTCTTATTATCTAAGGTTAATTTGACCAACTCTTCATCGCTCGGTGGTAGTTTTAATAGACCGTCACTAGTAGGCATGTTCTAGCATAGTGACACGAAATTAACCAAAAATAAACACGGGAGTATCTAGAGCGCTTATTTTAAATTTGATTAAATACCAACCCTTATCATATATGATAAGAATCGTAATTTATAGTAAATTAAAAAATTCAGTTCAGTATTGTTTTTATCCGTAAATTAAGAAGTTCCAGTTTACATTGAAAATTTTATTTTTTTGTGGCATAATCACGAACCTATGGAATTCCCCATGCGCATTAATAAATACCTTGCTCACACAGGCATCGCCTCTCGCCGTGAGGCAGATGAACTGATAGCTAATGGTCAGGTGATTGTTAACGGTGTCAAAGCTGAAACCGGTCAACAAGTGCAGACAGGTGACAAAGTGGAAGTCATAGGTAAAACAAAAACTAAAACTTACTTAGCCTATTACAAAGGTCGAGGTATTATTACCCACTCTCCCGCTGCCGGTGAAATTGATATCGCCACCAGACTAGCAAAGGATTTTAGCATTGTTAATGTATCACCAGTTGGACGTCTGGATAAGGATTCGGAGGGACTAATGATTTTATCTAACGACGGTCGGATTACTGGACCAATGTTAGACCCAGAAGCAAACCACGAAAAGGAGTACGATATCCTAGTAGACAAACCAATTACTGGCATGTTTAAACGAGCGATGGAAGCAGGGGTTGATATTGAAGGCTACCGCACTAAACCAGCCACGCTTAAAACCCACCCTAAAAACGACCAGCGTTTTTCATTGATTATCACTGAAGGTAAAAAACATCAAATCAGACGCATGTGCGCCGCCCTTGGCTACCAAATCCAGACTCTGAGACGCACCCGAATTATGAACATCACCATTGGTAAACTAAAACCAAATCAGTATCGCAAGCTTCAGGGTGAAGAATTACGAATATTTCTTAAAGCACTCGGACTTTAAGTCACTCAGCCAAATCTGCACGGTTTAAAATGTGCACAATCGTCAATTATTAAAAGAAAAAAGTCCACGTGGGTCGTGGACTTAATGAAAGACAAGGGTGTAATTACTTAGCTGGTAAAACCAGAATAGCAGTTGCGGTGTCAGCTAACTCATGGAGAGGAAATATAATATCACCCCTATGTGGACACTGATACCTCGCCTGACTTCCCTGCAATACTCGACAAGAAAAACTGGATGGCAGTCGGTAATCAAGACTAATCGTTTCGGGTAACTCCGAGACAAACAGTCTATCGTTCTGCTCAATCTTACCCTCCAGCCAACGTTTACCATCAAAAATCTGGCAGTAAAAAGATCTATGTCCCGTACGTACGAGACGAATTTTATCAGTTGATTTAACTCTCCTCGGAGAGGAATCGTTAAGCTGTGCGCTATTTTGCAACTTTGTACTCCTTTTCTACGTTTTTTTTGATTAAACCTAACGTTCAATCAACCTGAATATAACCTTTAGTTGTTTTGTCGACAACCAATTACTACGGGATAAGTGTAAACAAAAAAAAGGGTCCGAGATACAGACCCTAACACGGCTCCCAGGCCAGCCCTAAACGGACACGACTTGAATCTGAATATGCTCAGAATCAGCCGCGTGAAAAAGTTCTTCATAACTAAGAGTACAACCAAGGTGCCCGGTGCTGTGAACAACTTGGAAAGCTGGATGATTACAGTCCCCGACTCTGACAGCCTGGAAGCTGCGTGGTAACCCTCGCACTTCACAGATGTCATAAGGCAAATTATCAATCTGCACCCGCGTTCCGTTCTCGAGACTGGTTACAAATTGAGTCGGCTCACAACCGCAAGGACAAACCACGACTGACTCATAGATTGTGCCCATATGAAGAATCTGACCGACTGCAGGCGGAACTAAGTCTCCCGCCATTAAAACTCTTGTCATCTTTATTTCCCCTTTTGAAAGACCAATTTTGACGAACCAAACCCAATGCTTGACTCGAAATTTCACTATAACTCTAAACCAAAAAACCTGTCAATAACCTACTGTGTCTACTCGTCCACTTCGTCATCCTCATCAACTATTTCTTGCTGAATAATTTCTTCGATAATATCTTCAAGGGAAATCACCCCCACAAACTGTCCGTTTCGATTGTGTACAATTGCTAAATGCCAGCGATTCTTAAGCATCCGAGCCAAAACTGAATCAAGCAAGTGGCCACTCTTTACGATCATTAATTTTCGTTCAAAGGCCTCTTCAGTTTCTTTAATGGAGATATTATCATCTTCAATAATTAAATCCTTTACGTAGAGTATACCAACGATATTGGTTGGCTCACCGCTATAAACTGGCAGACGAGAAAACCCCGCTTCATTTACTGCCGTGAAGAAGTCATTTGTCAGCTTTTGATTTTCATCATACGACACCACTTTGTCAGCAGGGGTCATCACTTCTCGCACTCGCATATGAGAGAACTGCAAAGCACCATGCATGATTCTTTCCTCGTCAGCATCCAAATCACTCAAATCTGATTCCTCATGTTCAGAAATAATATCCATTAACTCACTTTTTGAATATGTGGTTGGTAGTTCATCACCTAAGAAATAATCAAGTACTTTTGCAATCGGGAAAGATATTGGGTAAAAGAGAATCAAGGCAAACTTAGTGAACAAAATTGTTTTTGCTCCAAACCACAATGCATAACGTGAAATAACAGCCTGAGGAATAATTTCACCAAAAACTACGATTAATGCGGTGGCGGTAATGCCTGCCACTAAACCAGAGGCGATACTACCTAAAAATATAGACAAAGTGGTGTTTACAGCTACGTTACCGAGAAGCAGCGTCGTGAGTAATAAATTGCCTTTTTCTCGGACAGGATATATAACCTCGGCCGCTTTGTCTCCACGCTTAGCGCGCCTAGCTAAAGATTGAGTGTCTAGTGAGAGTAGTCCGAGTGTTAAGCCCGAGAAGAGCCCTGATAAAAGCACAAGGACTAAGGATATTAAGTATTCCATTTATATTTATCTTTGACTGAGCATTTAAACACAGCTTATATACTTTAACAATACCATATTAAAATCTTTTCTTAGTTATACTTTGTTATACTTTAGGCATTAATAAATAAACTCAGCTTTATGGCTAATCTAGGTAAGTACACGCTCTTCAATAATGAAATCATACCCACTGAAGAAGCCAATGTTTCAGTAGCTAGCTCGGCTGTTTTATACGGCTTAAGTGTGTACTCGGTATTTTATGGGCAACATACCGCTGATGGCATGCTTTGTTTTAGACTACCTGAACATTTGAAGCGCCTAAAACAGTCCGCCATGATGATTGGTCTAACCAACGTTGAAGCCGAGTTAGAAAAAGACTTTAAACTAGATAAAATTAGTGAACTCATTAAGGCAAATAACGTCAACAAAGATCAATTTTTTCGCCTCACTGTACACGCCACTCAACTCGTACCAGGGGTAAGAACTTCGGATTTAGAGTTAGCGACAAGCATATTCATGTACGAAGCAAAAAACATTTTGCCTCAAAGTGGCGCCACCCTTAAAACTAGTCTCTGGCGACGCACGGCAGATGCTGCCATCCCAGCCAGAGCCAAAGTTAATGGGGCTTACGTGAATTCAGCACTAGCCAAACAAGATGCCATCGACGCCGGTTGTGATGACTGCCTGTTCCTAAACCAAAGTGGTCATGTTAGTGAATTAAGTGCCGCCAATATTTTTATGATTAAACGGGGAGAACTAATCACTCCAGATGCTTCGTCAGACATTTTAGAAGGTATTACTCGTCGCAGTATTATTGAAATTGCTGAGGAATCCAATATCAAAGTGACTGAAAGAAAAGTGGCCTTGACCGAAATGTATACCGCCGACGAAGTCTTTGCTTGCGGCACCTCAGCTTTCGTTTCTCCAATTTTAGAGATTGATAATCGAAAAATAAACACTGGTCGCCCGGGAGAAATGACTATGGAACTACGAGAAAAACTAGCTAACGCTCAATCTTCCAAAGAAAGCATCTGGACCACCCTACTCTAATTTAAATACAGCTTATCAAGCTTTCTCTTCAGCATCGCTTGCTTAGTTTTTGCATCAAAAACACCTTTATTGTTTATTTTTAAATATTCAGCTTGATACTCAATTAATGCTTCTTCAGTAAGAGAACCAAAATATCCAGTTGGACCGACCTGTAACAAACGATCACGAGCAGCTCCTTCTCCAGTGTAGATGAGATATAGTTGCAACAAGGCCACCAATGGACCTTGATCACCACTTTCAAGCTGTACAGAAATTGCTTGTGGCAAGGTGGTAATCAGTTTAGTTAACTCGGCTAATGCCTCCACTTGATTTACCACCCCTGAGTCATCTAGCACCTCCTCTAACGCGTTTGGTAGTTTATATTTTTTATCCAACGCCATCATAAATTCATCAGTGAAGTTTTCCACTAAAAACTCTGCGTATTCTTCATCATCACTGATATCGCTAAAGATATCTTTAAGAAACAACATTTTTTGCTTGGTTGTGAAACCAGTTGGGTCAAATCTTTCATAAGGGTCAGTTGGCTTATTATTTTCATCTCTAACCTCAAAATGTAGGTGATAAATTCCATCTGGAGCATTACCAGTGTCACCAACTGTACCAATAAAGTCTCCGACATCAAGCCTATCTCCAGGAGATAAGTCAGCAATGTAATCGAGATGCATATAGCGGAAAGTTTCACCTCCGGGGTTGGCCGTATAAACGTATTTTCCAGCACTAGATCCAGTACCAGTCTTAATTACAACTGCTTCGGTTGGTGACACAATAGGTGCCCCTTTAAGAGCTCGCATATCTTGTCCCTCATGAGTTCTGGTGCCACCACCACGTGAGTCACCAAAATCAGGCACCAAATCGTCAAACTCAACACCAAACAAGACAGGTATTGAGAACTCTTCAACCATATCGTCACCCAGATTACCCCTATCGATTCGTTCGTAGCGCGCAAAAGTAGTCAGCGGTAAACTAATAATTAAAATATATATAACCAATCTTAGAAAAAACATAGTTTTATTGATTCACCGCTTGCAACCAATCGTTTTGAAAGCGCTGCATCCAGTCTTTTTTTACTTGCTCACTAGCACCTGTAATAATGGCATGATGTTTCTCCATGTAATGAGAGTAGAGTTGGTTCAAGATATCGTCTCTAGTTTCTGATTTAAAAACGATGTCGCATTCGTAACACTTAATTGCCTTCATACTAGATTTTTATTTCTGTTGTGGCTGGTAAAGAAGTTTTTATTACTTCCAAATCGTAAGCAGAATACTTAACACCACGCAAATCTAGTAATTTTAGTTTTTGTAAATTGCCCAACTCGTGCGGTAAACCAGACAAGGGATTATTTGCTAAATTAAGTTTTTCTAACTGCGAAAGCTGCCCTACTTCAGCCGGTAAACCGGTGAACTGGTTGTTACTTAGATTTAACTCTTTTAGGTTTGACAGCTGACGAATCTCGGCTTTGAGTGAGCCAGATAATCCTTGATTTGATAAATCTACGACTAAAACATCGTTTGGTACTGAAATACCATCATAGATAAAAACTGCCTTACTAGACAAAGATGGTACATATTCCAATTTGCCTACCGCAGATTCTGCTTGATCAATAGCCTGATTATAACTTTCCCGTTCTACAACGTACTCTTCTGGTTCTTTGCTAAGAAAAATCATCATGATTAAACCTGCTACAATAAGCAGTGAAACCAAACTAAAAATTTGCATCTATTCATTATACCGCAACTCATATCATAAATTTATTAACTAAAGAAAAAGGCCTGCCGTAGCAAAGCCTAAGTGGTAATAGCTGGTTAAGCTCAATTTACCAGAGTAAACGAGATTGTTCTCCTATCCTCTCCATCAGAGAAACTAATCTGGTGTGTGGCTTGGGTAACCATAATTGCCCCTCCATCACGGACAGGATTTTATCTTCAAAGCTGTATTGAGGTCGTGCTAAATAAGCACAGTTATTACCCAACCAGACGTCACTTGAAAAACCCAGTCGACGTCCTTGATCAATGACTTGCGAGCGAAGTGTCTTTAAATCTTCGAGTGCTTGATCTGAAATCTCACACTTCCGACCGGCCAATTCAGAATGACTAAAAATGACCCTTTCTGTACTAGCAATACAGTCTCCATCATGATTACTAGTTCTGACTGACAAGTGCAAATAGGAGTCATCATAGACCCCGTATTCAAACAATAACTGCATTACTGCGTCTAGGGCCCACGCGCGTCGCCAAGCTGATCTTTTATTCTGAAAGAACTGACTAACGATACTCATCACCATCACCTCCATTGTTTGGTAATTGCAGAAGCTTAAATAATATCACTTTTTTAGTGTATTGTCAAGTAATATCCCCAGCCTGTTTTTACACGATTAGATTAACTGCGTACATAACAAGCGCCATTGCTAATATATACAGCACCTCTATCGATAGGCTCATTTTGGTTTTACCACTATACATTCCATTAGCTTTGACGAAGCCCATTATGGTAAACACTACTAACACAGCGTGACCAAGATGACCATCTTGATGGGATAAGTTAAAAATCACAGCCAACAACAGTGTTGCGCCGAGCTGTGCTGTCATCGGCATCCACATTGGAGCCTTCCACTTTGGTGGCATCGGTAAACCAGTCTGCCACTTTTCAACAAATAACACGGGTGAATACCATACCCATCCAAGCACGAAGGCTATAATAGTTGAGATTATAACTGGTATCCACTCTATTTGAGTAAGAAATGTTTCCATACAAAAAAAGTAAGAGTAGTAATAATTAATTATAACTCTACTCCGTCAATATCAACTAGCTTTTGTAGGTAGGAACTAACGCAATGTTGCGTAAAATCAATCCGTTGGGTAAGGACCTCTTCGCTGGTTAAAAAACCTCCGTGGCTCAAGTAAGGATTTGCCACTTTAAGCAACACCGGGCCAGTTTCATCTAAGACCAAGCGATAGGGTCGATTCTCTTTGAGTTGTAAAGCTGTGGTTTTACTTTGCCAATAGTTAATTTCGTTTTTCAGTTGTCGCAAAAATTCAGTCGATACTCCACCCTCTAAAATACTATAAGCACTTGTGAGACCCTCAAGTGGAGCACAGTAGTTATTTTTAGTATGGTGGCGACGATAAGAATACACTAGTCTCTCCTTCGTAAAATCAAAAGTGTATGTCAAAAATTCATCGTTCGGCCACAAAGCTTGCATCTCCTTTAAGGCCGCTGTTATCCAAAGGTAGAGCGGGCTTTCATATTCTTTGTCCTTTAAATAGAAAAAAGTGTTATGCAGTAAGGTTTTTAATTCTTCTTGTGGTTCATACTGATAGAAGCGGACAAGAGCCAGCATAGCTTCCCCGTTGTAAAACGGTGATTCGGTATCAGAAAAACCGGTATTGTATTCATAACGTTTACTAAAACCTTTATTTGGAAATTTGGCTTTTAGAAGGTACGAGCTATACAAATCTAACAGCTCTTGATAATCAGCATTTTTATCAGGGTGAGCAGTGACAAAGTTAATAATTCCGATTAGAGCGAGTGCTGTACTACCTAAATCACAGCGCTCCACCTTAGTAGCATTTTTTATACAAGCAAACTCACCATCGTCGGGATTACCTTTAAGGCTAATCTCAGCAAAATAACGAATAGCGTTTTCAATAACTTCAACTTCTTCCTTCGGCTTTTCAGTCCGCGTTTTATGCACTTCGGTTAACATAAAAAGTGTTCCAGCTTGGCGAACCATTCCATTATCATTAATGTAGTCTCCGGCAAAAGGTCTGTACTCATAGTTAAAGCTTCCGTCAGCAGCTTGAGCTCTTAAAGTCCACATTACTCCATCATTAATAATTTCACGCAGTTGCTCTTCACTGAGAACCGCTTTGGAATTTATGCTGTTTAAATAATCCGAAATGGCTGACAATTGCAACCTTAGTTCATCTTCGGTTGTCTTAGCCTTAGCTATGGGAATATTCAGAAATAAACATGCCACCAACAAAAACCCTGTGATTCTTTTCATATCGCAGTATCCTAACATAGTTATGCTAAAGTTAAGGAAAAGCCGGCGCTTCGCGCCGGCCATGAATATCAGTTTTTCATAACTGATAAAACGATGAAAATTCAACATTCTTCTCATTCTGCTCATAAGCTTCCGATATTGATGTGGAGCCAATGCGCCTAGCGACTTGTTTTACTACCACACTCATCAATTGCTCATGATCATTAAATAAACCTTCCACTATGGGACCCAAATTGGCATCACCGTATGAACACAAAATAAAATATAAGCTAACTCCGTGAATTGAATTTAAGTGAACGAAGAATCCCCATGAATTTCTTGTTCGAGAAAATTTACCGGTCATCCGAGGACTTTTTCCATGGACCTTAATGACTTCCTGGGCATAAAGCCTAACTTTTCTCGGACGAAAATAACTCACTGGTCCTTGTACGCACCCAGAGTTTATATATGAAACCGGTAAATCATTACCTATCACCCCAACCTGAGCTCGTAAACATAGCCGACAAAACCAACTATCAGGCAGTGTGCGGTTCTTTCTCATCAGGCCTTCAAGGAAATACAGCAACTGTGGTTTTAGTCCGACATCATGGACAAAAATCCTTTGTTTCATAGTCACATCCTCTTTAAAGAACTGTCAGTATTTTAAAGTATGAATTTTAGTGGTTTTTGTCAAACAAAAGGCCGGCGAGTAAAACTCGCCGGCCACTTCAGAACTTAATATCAGGATGAAACTGGACTACCCAAAAAGGTGCTCCAAATTATTTCTGCTGACTGAATCAGTGCACCAAGGAACTTATCAGCATCCTTATCTGGGGCCCAAACGCAGAACACGATACAACAATCAGAGTTACCGAAATCACTATTAATTGGATGAATGATTGAATAAGTATTACCACAATTATATAGCTTCATTGCATCTGGCTCTGGATACTCATTACTGATCAATGAAAATTCCAAAGCAAACTGAGATTCATCTTCAGTTGACATTTCATCTTCAAAATTAATATGAACTCCAACCTCCGTAACATCATTTGAGCCATAGACCGTAAATGAGGGGTGAATAACAGTGATATTTACAACCACTCTTCCTTGGTACCTCAAACTAGTTGCCACAGCACCAATTTGCTCCATCGCTTGCCTGCAAAGCGCATCAGCGTCTTTGGTATATTCATAAACAGCCTGCACAGCTAAGCCTGAATTTTCTTTTTCGTTGAACATTTCTAACTCCTCGCGGTCGCGTAGTTGAACAAATCTAAACTACTTAATCACTTGCAATTAGTCAACAAAAAAAGCCGGCGTCCTCCGGGCGCCGGCCTTCCGCATTGAATTTTATAAATTAATTCCTTCCGCCTCCTTGACCTCCCATCATTCCTCCTCCATTTCCATCCATCATACCGTTACCACCACTTCTTCCTCCGTTACCTCCCCAACCTCTCTGTACATCATTTCCAGTCTCTCGGTTACTACCGGTAATGCTGTCGTATTCGCTTTGACTGATATATTCAGGAGCATAACTTTCACCCATATTTTCTAACTGTCCGACAAATGAACGTAAGTGATTTCGTGAACCTCTTTGTAAGTTTTTGTAAACCAAAGCGATATCAGCGTTGTCTGTCAGAGCCAATTGTTCCTCGAGATCTGCGATATCTAAGTCTTCAATCGTCGCCCCTACTCTAAGAGCGTCTTCTTTTGATTGCTCACCCAGGGCGACTAATTCATCATATAAATCTGCCAAATCTGCATTAGCAAACACCCCAACTGTGTCGTCTGCTACAGGGTCGGTTAGGTTGTATTTATCGAGCAAATCCTTTACTGCCTCGGTGTGAGTTTGCTCACTTTGGGCAATGTTATTGAAGATAGGTATACCCCACTTTTCGTAAAGCTTTAAGTAGACATCACGCGCCAACTTCTCTTCTTCTCGCATAAAAACCAGCCCGTTTTGTTCTTCGGTTGAAAGTGTTTCACTTGCTAGAGACATCACACCTGGACGCATTGAAACATAATCTTCCGCCAACGGTGTTGTGTCTCCACCCATCATTTCTTCCATTTTCTCCTGCATATCTACACGGTTTCGGTAACCGTATTCGATTGATTCGTCATCATTCCAATTCCCAATTCCAAATCCTGCCAATAGGCCAATCAATCCTGCAATTATTGCTTGTGTCATATTCAATTTTATTTTACCTCATTTACTTCTACACTTTTTACTACGCAGCGGCGTAGTGGGAAATTACATTTATTTAATTAATGGCTAATCGTCAATGGATATATGTACAACAAATTCAGACAATGACTCAGTGACTCTATTTATAATTAAATCTTCATTTTTTCTTCCCTTTGTTTTAGCTATTCTTTTTGCTTCAGACTTTAGCCTTTCTGGATCTAATACGGCATGGTCATTTAAAAGTAGGAACAGAAACACTCCAATAACGGCAGATCTTTTATTTGAATCTGCTAAATCATGCTTTTTAACTATTTTATATAAAATTCGTGCGGCTTCTTGTACCACATCTAAATTGAGATAGGGATTTGTACTTTCAGCATATTTAATACACTCCGCAACAGAAATATACCAGTCATCACTTATTGCTGGTAAATATTTTGTAATAGTAAACTCTTCTTTTTGTATAACCTTCACAAAACCTCTGAAGTCTTCTTCAGATGGATATTGCATGATTATCCTTTAGCCAGATCCTTCATCACACCTTCAAAACGCACAGCAAAATCTTCTGCACCCTTTTGAATTTTTCGCTTTCTAATAGCCTCCATGTTCTTGGAGTTATTATTTTTTTTCACAAAAGCCCCTCTAATTTGCGACAACTTTTTCATAATTTCAGTATATTACTAAAATTTATTATTTCAATAGTTGACTGTAGTTTACTTCGCCCGCTTTCTATCAGACTCCTTCAACTTTTGCTTACGCAAACGGATAGATTCTGGACAAACTTCTAGGAATTCGTCTTCGGCCATGATTTCGAGACCGAGCTCGATAGATAGTGGTCGGTGCGGTGTTAGTGTAATCGCGTCGTCGCTTCCTGAGGCGCGAACGTTAGTGAGCGCCTTTCCTTTTGTTGGGTTTACTGTCATCTCTTCTCCCTTAGAAGTGTTTCCGATTACCATCCCTTCATACACTTCAGTACCAGCGCCGATGTAAAGTTCACCACGATCCTGAAGATTCCAGAGTGAGAAACCAAGCGCTTTTCCGTTTTCCATAGAAATCATTGAGCCAAGTTGACGTTTCTTGATCTCGCCAGCGTACGGACGAAATTCAATAAATCGTGACGCCAAAATACCTTCACCCTTAGTATCAATAATGAACTGGTTTTTATAACCAAGTAATCCACGAGTTGGACCCTCAAATAATAATCGCACCTGGTTTTCGTGTGGAATCATGTTTTGCATTATGAAGCCACGGTTTGATAGACGTTCAATGACTGGACCCTGAAATTCAGATGGAATATCTACTGTCACTTCTTCAAATGGTTCTAGTTTTTGACCATTTTCTTCCTTAATAATTACCTTTGGTTGAGAAACCGATAGTTCG
This sequence comes from Candidatus Kaiserbacteria bacterium, assembly GCA_020428815.1. Classification (GTDB taxonomy): domain Bacteria; phylum Patescibacteriota; class Minisyncoccia; order Phycocordibacterales; family UBA918; genus OLB19. The sequence goes on along the minus strand of JAGQMC010000032.1, from coordinate 3,198 downwards.
TAACCTTCACGACGCATGTTTTCTAACAAAATCGCAATGTGCATTTCACCACGTCCACGCACATCATAAGCATCACCGCCAGCTGATTCTACCTGTAGACCAACATTAATTTCCATCTCTTTTTCTAAGCGTTCGCCAATTTGACGAGAGGTAACATACTTCCCTTCGCGTCCAGCAAAAGGAGATGAGTTTACTGAGAACTGCATACTAACAGTCGGTTCATCTACGTTGATAGCTGGAAGTAGTTCAGCGTTTTCGCTGTCACAAATAGTGTCTCCAATATTAATATCTTCTAGTCCAGCAATTAGGACAATGTCGCCCGCAAAAGCTTCATCAATTTCTCTTTGGCGCACTCCTTCGTAACCAGAAAGTTTAACCACTTTCCCTTTCCAAGTTTCAGCATCCTTGTGCTTGATAATCACCTGCTGACCTTTAGTTACCTTTCCATCGTAAATACGAGCTACTGCTAGTCGACCTAGGAAGTTGTCATAGCCAAGATTGAATACTTGCGCTCGTAGTGGATCACCTTCGGTGTATGTCTTAGCCGCTGGTACGTGTTCTAGTACAAGATCTAGAACTGGAGCCAAATCTTTCATTTCGTCGTCCTTATTTCGCTTTGCTACTCCATCACGACCAATAGCATACACAACTGGAAATTCTGACTGCTCATCAGATGCGCCAAGTTCCCAGAAGAGTTCTAGCACTTGGTCAGCACAACGGTCTACATCAGCCGCTGGCTTATCGATTTTATTGATTACGACGATGGGCCGATGCCCCAACTCGAGGGACTTCTTAAGCACAAAACGCGTCTGGGGCATCGGCCCTTCTTGAGCATCTACCACCAAAAGTACACAGTCGATGCTGCGGAGTACCCGCTCTACTTCAGAACCAAAGTCTGCGTGACCAGGAGTATCCACGATGTTGATTTTGGTACCTTTGTATTCAACAGAGGTGTTCTTAGCGTAAATGGTAATACCACGCTCTTGTTCTAGCGCGTTATTGTCCATTGAAGCGTCACCTTCTCGGGCACCAGTAAATTCCATCAAACCATCCGTCAAGGTGGTTTTTCCGTGGTCTACGTGTGCGATAATCGCAATATTTCTAATCTCCTGTGACATAAACTTTTTAATAAAAATTTATCCTGTCCAAGAGCGAATTTATGAACGTCTGGGCAGGGTATTAATAATTCTTCGTGGCTTTTGTGCTTTAGTTGAGAAAGGCAGGCGGCCCCGAAGGGGCCTTGGGTCAAGTCACTAAGTATAATCATTCGCTTCGCTCTGATTCTACTAAGTGCTTCCTCCCCGGGCTCGCATCGTAGTTTGCTCTAGGAGAGGAGCAAAATACATCGCTCTGCCTCTAAAAGCTATAAAATCATCCGCAGGGATGATTTTCCTAGACGCTTTTAGCCCACGAACGCCCGCTATAATACTTATTTTTTGCTATTTTGTCTATATTTAGCTTTTGTATTGACAGATAAGTATAAATAAATATTCTTGCACACAGTAGTACACAAAATATCAGGAGAGAAAAATGGACGAGACATTATTTATTTCCGACACTTTGGCTAATAAATTCAGCGCACTGAGTGACATGCAAAATAAAATTGATGAACTACAATTTCATCGGGACACCCTCGAGGAAGACATCATTTCTTGCATTATAAATGGTGAATCTAGTGGTGACGACATGCAAGATTTTGTTATAGTCGCACACTCTACGGCTGAACCGGAACAAATGAGCGAGTACCATGAACTGATTCAATTAACCAAGTCCCCTGGCCTGGAGATTGCAGTAATCCAGGTATCGTACTTCATACTTAATGACAAACGTCATGCATTGCGCTGTATATCTCTAGCCAGAACCAGAGAAGGTGAAGTTACGTTTGACGTGCAAAACCAGAAAATCATTTTGCCAGTTGAACCAAATTTCTTCTACTACATGGAAGTGAAAAGAGGGGATAGATTATATTTAGGCTACAATATAATTAAAAAAAACCACATTAAAACCGGTCCTTTAAAAACCAGTCTCACTAAACCATGTCTGGCCACTCGAGAAGGTGACAAAGTATTCACTCCTTCTGATGCTGTGGCCTGTATGAGAAAACTGCCGTTAAATAATATGCCTCCAAGCTACAAAGTTTCAGACGATTTAATCAAAGACCTGAACGCTAGGTGGAGACGTAGCCGTTTTGCAGTAGTATGCAATCCTGAAACCCGACATTCTTGAATGTCGGGATTTTTATAAGAAAAATTCTTTAATAGCTCGTCCCGAACTCATTTCACCCTGAAAAGCTTGATTGGCAAAATAAAATAGAATTACTGCACAGATACTAATGATTATGAATTTAAGCATTTTTGGTGATTAAGCTACTATATTTTCTAGTTTTGTAGATAAGCATCAATAAAAAGATGATACCTAGTGTGTAATATACAGGTGCAACGGCTAGCATTCTGAAGACTGAGTAGCCAAAAAAATCCTGTGTGAACCTCGCTTGCTTTAGGCTAGTAAAATAACCAACAGATTTTTCCGTATCACCTAGCAATAAAGCGTACTTGCCAATATTTTCAGGTGTACTTACCTCCATCCTATACACCCCCGGCTCGAGACTGTAGCTAACTGATTCTGACTCCCAAAATGTTAAGCCTAAGGACTTATCTTTTGTTTTTACCCAATCATCACTAGTGGGATTAAATCTGAAAATTTCTTCGACTCCACGACCTTGCGCATTTTCCTTTATCAACAAGAGTCTAAATGGGACCGGTTCACCAACATTATTAACCTGACGCAACTGAGTTTCCAACACATCAGTCTCGGTTAAAGTAAATCCATACATAATTGGGTACTTACTCAACTCACCTAGATAAGTTTGCTTATCTGATATATTGCTCAACTCAACCACTTCGTAAGGAGCAGTAGTTTGTGTCACTATAATCTCATTAGCCTCCACCGTCATGCAGGTGACAAAAAACAAAAACAAACAAAAAACTATTTTCATCACCTAATATTAGCAAAACAACCAAACTGCGCCAGCAGTCAGGTTGTTGCTAACTTGGGTAAATTAATCTAGGCCGGCGTTCTTAAAAATTGTTTGTAAGGTTTCCTTATCGTTATGTTCTTTAGCTACTCGCACCGCCTCCCTTTCACCTTGACTAAGCTGGCTGAGCTTCATATCATTCCTCGCCTTATAATGCCAAGGTT
>JAGQMC010000031.1 GCA_020428815.1 Candidatus Kaiserbacteria bacterium | reverse complement strand
TGTTCTTCTATTTGTAAAATTGAACCAGCTGGATCTGGAGGAGGTGGTTCTTCAGGTGGTAATTCTGGCGGGGGTGGTGGTTCTGACGTGGATCTAGGCGATACAATCATTAATATAATCGGTAGAGGTTATCCTTCAACTAGAATAAATTTTTTACTGGACACGGAGAATGTTGGTAATGTGAGAACTGATAGCAACGGGAGATTTGAATTTGCAGTAGCCGCTCCACCGGGCACTGCCACCTTAGGTATTTGGGCACAGGATAGTAGCAATGTACGATCAATTACTTTGAATAATACTTTTGATGTCACTCAGGGAGCCATTACCAATCTTAATGGTGTGATTTTACCCCCAACTATAAAAGTACAAAATTTAAATGTAAATCCAGGTGACGTAATCACCGTATCAGGTCAAGCGGTACCCAATGCTCAAGTAGAATTACACATTGACAATAGTGTATTGGTCGAAACTACCACGGCTGACAGTCGTGGTAACTGGAGTATTAATTTTGATACGAGTAAAGTATCAATCGCTGAACATATTTTGCGAGCTCGTAGTGTGACAGGGACAGCACCTCTCACTACAGAAAGTAGTTTTAGTACATCGCTTCAACTGTTTGTCGGTGTAGATGGTCAGGCTAGTCAACCTTCTGATTTAAATCGAGATGGGTTCGTAAATTTAATCGATTTTTCTATTTTAATTTTCTGGTGGCAGACCAACGGAGGAGATTCAGATCCGCCGGCCGATATTAATGGCAACGGTAGAGTTAGTCTAGAAGACTTTTCAATTCTACTCTTCAACTGGACCGGATAAAACCTGCCATTGAGGCAGGTTTTATCCGCTCCGAGCGATAGACGAGGACGCTCGATGTGAGGAGCTTGCGACGAACCAGAGCGAGGTGGGACGCGGTAGAGTATAAGGCACTTACGCCACGCAGTTTAAATCTAATATTCTACACATTGAGGCAGGTTTTATCTGCTCCGAGCGATAGACGAGGACGCTCGATGATGAGTAAAATCACGAGGTGAAAAGTGACTTAATGTAACTTCGCAAGATTTTGCCAACTATTATATGAGTTTACGAAATAAAATAACGACAAGGTGTACAACGACTGTAAGTCGGGAGCGACAATTAGTCTTCACTTATGCGGACGCCTACTCAGATTGACCATCTACTACAAGAAGAATCTGGGTGAGCGAGCTTCTCTTTCTAAATTATATCAATGTGTGCAAAAATTACCCAAGGAGGCACAATTTTATATTTTTTTGTGGAGAAGTTACTATTTCATCAGTCTCTGTGTCGTAGAATGAAGTAGTACTTACTAAGGAGGTAGTATTCATATATTGCTGCTTGGGTTCTTCTGAAAGTAAACTGATTTTCATTATGTTTATGACAGTTTATACCAAGGACACTTCAGCCGAGTGTTACTTAGTGGGTATACTCACAGCGCCATTTAGTGAGGCGGAGTGGAGACCGTCTCATGGTACGGATTTAGTCTGTTTGCAACCTCATTTATCATTGCAGGCTGTTGAGTTAATACAACGTAGAGTATGCACAGAACGTCCAACACGTTCTCTATACTCCAAGCAATCGCAGCGATAGCCGGTTTGGCCTTACTTCTATGGTCACTTGGGTTATCATCAATCCACTTAGTGGAAGCTGCTAGTGTCACCACATACAGCGATACACTGTCGGACTCAGCTCCGGGAACCGTATCAAACCACACCATTGAATTCACTACCCCAACGGGTGTTGCCAATGGTGATACAATTACAGTTGACTTCTCTGATGGGCCATTTGTTGTTGGTTCTGTCGATTACACTGACATCGATGTTTCAGTAGAAGGTACAGGAGATCTAACTTTAGAAGCTTCCTGTACAACTCAAGAAGCTAGTGCAGCTTTCTCTGGTACAACCCTTACTATTACTTTATGTAGCGGTAACGGTGCATCTATAGGAGCTAACGGTACCACTACAATTGAAATTGGTACTAACGCTACTTCTGAAACAACTGGTGATCAACAACTGACAAACCCAGCAGCTGGTTCGTACGAAATCGTTCTTTCTGCAGGTGTTACGCCTGATACAGGAGAGACTCGAGTTGCTATTGTTGATACAGTAACTGTTACTGCATCAGTAGACACTCTATTTACCTTTACAGTAAGTGGAGTAGCAAACGGTCAAACGGTTAACGGTACGACAACTGGTGCTAGTACAACAGCTATAGCTATACCATTTGGTGTGCTAGATGCTAATACTGCTAGTACCGGTGCCCAGGATCTTTCAGTTGTAACGAACGCTAAAAATGGTTTTTCAGTTACAGTTGTAGCTGATGGTCAACTAGACTCAGCGACTGGAGCAGTTATAGATGGTTTCGCAAACGGAAACTATACTAGTACTCCGGCACCGTGGAGTCCGCCATCGGCCCTCATTGGTTCTGAAGAAACCTATGGTCACTGGGGTCTGACCTCAGATGACACGGATATCTTTGCGGCAGAACAAACGTATGTATCTGCATCAACTAGTCCAGTATTAATCTTCACCCACAACGGTCCGGCTGATGGAACCACTACTGGTGAAGGAACTACTAGAGTAGGTTATACAGCAGAGATCAGCTCGCTGCAGGAAGCTGCAGACGACTATCAGGCGATACTGACCTATATCGCTACTCCAATATTCTAGTTATAGAATATTGGCTCTAAGCTTGGAGTTAAAAGACAAAAAACCCTATCTCCCACCACGAGGCAGGGTTTTTTGGTTGCTTTTGAAGTGCTGATAGCCTAAATAAGAATAGTAATCAAGTAGAGTTGTATTGTGAACATGAGGGAAATTTTAATTTCTCACTTGCTATAATTTATATGAAATGAACAAAACGTTTTTACGGTATTTCCCTGTAATATTATTTCTGTTAGCTGCTACTAGGGTAGAGGCGGCTTCGTTGTATATTGACCCGCCATTTAATACTTTATTCAGGGGTGACGCAGTCACTTTGTCAGTTAGGTTAGATACAGATGAAGCGGCTGGTGAGTGTGTAAATGCTGTCGACGCTGTCATAAGCTACCCAGCTAATATAGAGCCAGTAGATGTATCAATTGGTAGTTCAATTCTGAACGTTTGGATTGAACAACCAACGATCAATAAGACAGAGAGAACCGTTACTTTTGCTGGTGGAATCACTAATGGCTATTGTGGACGAGTGACTGGTGACCCTAGACTGACTAACACGTTGGCACAAATTGTCTTTCGTTCACCGGGCTTAGTGGTAGTGGCTAGTGAAGAAGAGGATATTTCAAAAGCCACTATTGAATTTACTGATCAGACTTCGGTTTATTTAAATGACGGCTTTGGTACCAGTCTTAAACCGGTAACATACCCAGCTAAAATAGACCTCAGAGATCGGGCGGGTAGCCAAATTAAAGATGATTGGAGAACAGCTGTTAGTCAGGATAATATTCCCCCAGTAGAATTTAGCATTAATGGCTTGGAACAATATCCAAATGGTGATTATTACGTTACTTTTAGCACCACTGATAAACAGACCGGAATTGATCATTACGAGGTAATGGAACAACCTATATCCCAGTTCAATTCATTCAGTTGGGGAAGAGCAGATGCACCGTGGGTGCGCGTTAAACAGCCACCAGTGCACGTTTTAGCTGACCAGACATTAAATAGCATCGTAAGAGTTAAGGCAATTGATAAAGCTGGAAATGAGTATGTCGCCACCTTCATTCCAGATGAATCAAAACGAAAAATTTCTACCGAAGAGATGTACTTAGTAGTGTTTGGTTTTGTTCTGTTGGTCTTACTAGCTGCTATTATCGCAGTAATTCTCTGGTTTGTTAGAAGACGTAAGGCTCGAAAGTCAGTCACATCAGAAGATGATCTGTCAGATAGCAATGATGTGAGTTTATCAAACGATGATGAGATAGCTGAGTATGAAGAATAGTTTTTTAACAACCAGATTTTATTACCGAACAGTCTTTTTCTTGCTGTTTATTACCTTGTATCTCTTCTTTGCAACTGCTAATGCGGAAGCAGCTTCGCTTTATTTGTCTCCGAGTACTGGAGTTTACGCTGCTAATACTACATTCACCGCCAGAGTAATGGTTAATACAAATGGACAACCGGTTAATGCCGCTGAGGGTACATTAGCGTTTAATCCGAATGAATTAGCTGTGGTCTCAGTTAATCGTTCAAGTTCAATCTTTAACCTCTGGGTAACCGAACCAACTTTTTCTAACTCAGCTGGCACCATAAACTTTAGTGGCGGTAATCCGGCTGGTTACTCTGGACAGACTGGTACAATTATGTCGGTAACCTTTAGAGCTAAAGGGTCAGGTGCGGCAAAGGTAAAGTTTAATAATGGGTCAGTACTAGCTAATGATGGTCGTGGCACCAATATACTAACTGGGATGAATGGTGGAACTTACACTATACAAGCGGCTGTTGCTTCACCTGAACCGGAAGTCATTGAATACGTAGCTCCAGCCAATACTCCTGCCGCACCAAAGGTTAGTTCAGATACTCATCCGGTTGATACTTGGTCTCAACATAAAACGGCAGAGTTAAATTGGAGCTTACCTTCGGGAGTAGTCGCTGTTCGAACATTATTGAATGATAATCCCACTAGTGTTCCAACTAAAGTATATGACACTCCAATCAATAGAATTACTCTAGAAGACCTAGATGAAGGAGTTGCCTATTTTCACATACAATTTAAGAACAGCGAAGGTTGGGGAAGGGTAGCTCATTATCGTTTGGCGGTAGATGCAAGTAAACCAACGGAAATTAACATTAAAACTCAAGGTGATGACCTGTCTAATCCCAATCAAATCCTTATCGTGGAGGTGGTTGATGCCGTGTCCACGGTAAATAAATTTAAAGTAAAACTTAATGCTGATGAACCATTCGAAATAGAGGATAAAACAGGTTCAGGCACAATTGCTTTACCTAGTCTAGAGCCCGGGTATCACACTGTGATTATTGAAGCTTTTGATGAAGCTGGTAATAGTATTATAGGAACTTACTCTTTTACCTTGCAGTCTTTTGGTAAGCCTATTTTTACTGAGTATCCAACCGAAATAAACGACGAAGTAATCCCGGTAATCAAAGGAGAAACTCGACCTAATTCAGTAGTTGCAGTGTCTCTAAATAAAGTGGGCTCAGATCCAATTCTGTACGAAATAAATAGTGACGAATCGGGAGCTTTTGTATTTATACCCGAAGGCACCTTCCAAACCGGAGTTTACGAACTCTCTGCCAAAGCAACTGATGAGTATGGAGCAATGAGTGAGCCGTCAGATCCAATAAGAATCGCAGTACAACAACCAGGGTATCTACGAATTGGCACAATGCTTATTAGTATTCTTTCTGTCATGATTCCACTGCTACTATTGACTGTATTGCTATTGTTTAGCATTTGGTACTTGTTTGTTTACTTTAGACGCTTTAGAAAACGAGTCAAAGTAGAAGCTAGAGAAGCACTAGAAATCTTGCACCGCGAATTTGGTGAGTTGCAAACAGTGTTAAGAGCGGAAGAGTCTGCCTTGCAGTCAGCTCGAAAGACTAAAAAGCTAACTAAAGCTGAGTCTGATATGATACAAACGATGGACAAGGCCTTACAGTCTTCACAACAAAAGGTTGAAAAAGAAATAGCTGATATTACAGAATTAACTAAAAGTAAGAAAAACTAGTATGGAAACAAGTAATAGTAAAAACCGGACAATCAAAATTATAGTTTTAATCGCGGTGATATTTTTGACCGGCTATGTAGCGGTTAATGCAACAGTCAACACAAGATTAGCTAAACTACAGAATGAAATTGATAAACAAATGACTGAACAAAGAGCTGTAATTGCCAGCTTAATTGATGATACAACTAGCAATAAAGTGGTTAAGACCGGGAATATCATAATCAGAGATTGTACATTAACCGAGAGAGTAGAGTATGAGTCATTGATGTCACGTTTAAACGATGGTTTATCACAAAGCGATTTAACCGAACTAGATAATTTATTAGGACGATGTGGTTCTTATCAACACGAACAGAAACTGTTGTTATTAGCTAAGTTGGAACGTGAAATTGACATCTACGAGAATCAACTAGATCAAATGGTAACTGTTGTTGGTAATCAAGAAGTGGTTAACGATTACGATTTAGCTCTTTTAAGAGATTACATTAATTCAGAAAAAGACAAAGCTGGTTTAGCTGGTGAATTAGTGAAAAAACAAGACGGTATTATAAAAGCGCTTAGAGCTGGAAATGCACCAAATTCTCCTGAGATAAACACCATCTTACAAGAAGTGACTGAAATTAAGGAAACTCTAAATGTAATGAATCTGCAGACTGAAGGTTTGCGTGAACAATTAAAAACTATGTAACAGCATGTCTACCGTTATTCGTTACATAACTAATTTGTTTAGAGTAAGGAGTAGAAATGGTACTGTTAGATTTATGTTCCCAGCCATCGTATCTTTTGCGGCGGTTTTGGGTGCGGCGGCGATTACTTCAAACGATGTTTCTTACATACGTCTGGCTTCTTCTGACTTGACCGTAGAGGAAGGTAAGCAATTTTCGATAGACGTTTATGCTTATGCACATGTGCCGGTTAACGCAGTTGATGTGACACTGCAATTTGATCCTAATAAAGTTGAAGTACTTGGAGTTGATACTGGTCAATCTGTTCTTACAATATGGACACACCAGCCAGAAATAAAAAATGGTGAAGTGATTTTACGAGGCGGCACGTTTCGTAAAGGCTTTTTAGATGAGCACTTACTTGCGACTATTAACTTAAAAGGTAAATCTACTGGAGAAAGTGCGGTAGCAGCCAGTGACGTGGTTCTTTTGGCCGGAGATGGTGAGGGTACGCCCGTGACTGTAGCCGAAGCATTAGATTCAACAATAAGTCTATATATCTATGATGAAAATACTGACCCAGAAAACATTGCAGTAGCGGTAAAAGTGAATTTGATAACAGATTTGGATGGGGATGGAAAGGTAACTCTAAAAGATGTAAGTTCTTTTATGGCTTCCTGGCACAAAAAAGACAAAATATACGATTTTAATGGTGACGGTAGGATGACTTTTAGAGATTTTTCTATTATTCTGGCCAACTATTTTTTCTAAACAGCCATCGTAATCTGTTGATATAGCAGCCTTTCTTTTCAATTTGGCTGCTATTATATATAGGTACGACGTAGAGTGTAATTTGTAGAGCTAATGCAATTACACTCAAATAAATCTGACGCCAGAGGTAACCACTCAGTGTGGCTTTATTCTGTTGTCTTCGCTAGTAAACTTTCAATCACAGCGATACTGCTGCTGTTTTTGTCGTTTTTAGTTCAACCTTTTCACCAGGCTCTAGCAAATGAACTTGAAGAGAATGAAGAAGTTGAAACAGTTACAGCAGATGATGTTACTG
>JAGQMC010000030.1 GCA_020428815.1 Candidatus Kaiserbacteria bacterium | reverse complement strand
TCTCCAAGAATATTTAGCCTTACCAGTTAGTTCTGGCAGATTCAACCGAGCTATTCATGTCTCGGTCTACTCAGGATCGGAACCAACAGAGAGAGTAACATTTCGAATACAGGACTATTACCTTCTGGGGTCAAGCTTCCCAGCTTGTTTTCCTATATTACTCTTTGGTAACTCTGTGCAACTAAATGCAGATTCCGCCCTACAACCCCACATTTATAAATAAACATGGTTTGGGCTGTTCCCGTTTCGCTCGCCGCTACTCAGGGAATCGCAAGAAACTTCTTCCTGAACGTAATGGCGCTCTCGCACCAACATTCAGGATTACTCCTGAACCTGATGCTAAAGCATCCGTTCAGAAAGAAATTTCCGTATATTGCTTTCTATTCCTCTAGGTACTGAGATGTTTCACTTCCCTAGGTACGCTCCCTCATACAAGGGTCACTGCCGATGACAGTGGGGTTTCCCCATTCGGACATTTCCGGATCAAAGGTTTATTGGCACCTCCCCGAAACTTATCGCAGCCATTACACGTCCTTCATCGCTTCTTGAAGCCAAGGCATCCACCATACACCCTTCGTTCCCATAGGGAACGTTATACACCGCTGTATAATTTTTTGAGTGTCGGCCGGAGATACATACTCCGGCCTGTGTCTCTCACTAACGCTTGCTAGGTCAGTGAGAGACGTGTGTGACCCCACCCTGTCACAAGCTACGCAAGTTTTAGGGTGGGGTAAATGTGTGTCGGGGTATATCCAGCTCCTAATGAAATTAGGGCTGGGACGAAAAGACCCGATACGATTTGTATCTATTTTTGGGTCAAATCCCGACACACTATCCCAGCACTAGTGTTTGTTACGGGCGATGGCTATTACCCTATTCGGCACGCCATTCGCCCACACTAGTGCGGGATATACCTACCCCGTGCGGAAAATTTCTAAAGAAATTTTCCGCACGGGTATTTGCCTGCTGGGCGTCGATTCCGCAGCAGGACTTTTCGAAGTGGGCCCTGGTAGGCCCCAGTTGTTTTGAAAACAAAACAACTGTTTTACTTCTGAATATGCGATTGTCAAATATCGCGTACCCCCTTGAATTTGAGAAGAAAAAAACCGCGACTTCCGCGGCAAGCAAAATCGCTAAGCGAAGATACCTGCTACGAAGTTAGTTTTTTGCTCAAACTCATAAATACGTGCCCGCTAGTTTATATGAATTTAAAATAAAGTCAAGCGCCTATTCTGGATATTTACAAGCCACTTATCAACAACTAATCCCCAACTCAAACAAAGGTCGCGCCTGCCTAGTTTTTTAATCCTTGTGATGGTGTTGTGGCTTCTGGTTCATTAACAAACAATACTGTTACCCTTACTACAAAGACCATGAAGATGATGGTGCCCAATAGACTCACAACCGCTCCAAACAGCTTACCCTCTGACGAAGCTGGCACCACTCCACCATAACCAACTGTTGTGACGGTAATCGCTGCCCACCACAGTGCATCCACCAAAGAAACAATTGAACCATCGAAGTGCAGTTCAATTTGCCACATCATGAAAGCTGAACAAAGAATGAATATTATAAAAGTAATTAGAATATACTCGACGTTATAAATTAAGTCACGAACCCCACGACGCAAATGATCAACGGCTTTTTGGAGGCGTAAAAATCGCACAAAACCTACCAGTCGAGATAATCGCATAAACCGAAACGGAATAAAAAGTGGAGCAATGGCAATCACCGCCAACCACCAATTACGCTTTAAGGCGGCTAGTTTACTTTTAGCAACGTAGAGCTTGGTAAATAATTCAATATAAAAAGCAAACCAAATGAAAAAATTAATGGTGGCAAACACTCCGTTCCAAAAAGGCGGTAAAGGAAATACAATCGGAATAACTAGAGTAAACACTAACAACAAAGTCACCATCATCATCGGTAACTCAAACCAGTCCTCTACTCTCTTTTCGCGCGCAGTCATGCGAGGTAATGATTTCATAAAAATAGTTTATCACCGACCAGTGCTCAACTTACCGCAACTCCACATAAACTGACCTGCGAGTGTACGAAAAAATAATTCATTCTCCATACCTATAGTATACTTTCTATAAGATATTATTTAGATAATCTTATTTATGACAACACCAGTATTTGAAGACCAACGAAAATTCAAGCGGCCCAAAAAACCAAGCTCTTGGACTGTTTCGCTGCTAAAGAAACTTGGCGTTAAAAGTGACAGTCAGGCTAATACGCTGCTTGTCATATTATCAGCCGCCTGTATTTTTGGAGCTTACTATCTGTACTCCGAAGTAATAAATCCTAGCTCTAGCGATGAGACTGAGGTATTCAAACCTTCAGACTTAACTCCAGAAATGCAAGCGAAATTAGATAGTCTATACCAAAGGAATTAATTATGAAAAAACCTACACAAAGTGGCTTTACGTTAGTTGAACTACTCTTGGTGATTGCTATCATCAGCCTTATCATGTCGATTGCCATCGCAAACATGCAAAACTCAAGATACGATGCGTACAACGCCGCCATTCGCCAAGAGGTGCGTCAATTGGTTAATCAGGCCAGAATTGAATATTCTCAAATTGGTCGCTTCGCTACGGTCAATATACCAGCAGACAATGGCTTTAGAACTTTGGACACTTGTTCAGACAAAGGGATTACTGACACCTCCATTCTAAATACTTGTTTTTCTATTGAGAGCAACCAGAATGAAAATATTGGACTAGAGTACGCAGCTGGAGATTATCTATATATGACCTGGGAAACTACTGATGAAGAGTTTGCCGTGCGCGCTAAATTAAATTCCAATGATCCAAATCGGTTGCATGACTGGTACTGTCTCGACTCCGGTGGCCGTTGGTATGAGGGAGATTATGACGGCGGCGGCTCGACCTGCCCGTAGTCACCTTATAAAAACCCTCGGCAAAGCCGAGGGTTTTTTAGTTAGTTAAGCGCGGTAAGATGAAGACATTGCCTCGTCTTTAACACCAGCTTTGTCTACTAGAATTTGGTGCGTGTAATCAAAGAAATCACGAGTCAGCTTGTCATACATCCCAACCCGATAAAGCAAGTCCTCTGTCGACATCGCGGCAAACCGAATCTCAATCCCCACCTCAGCCTCCAGTGAGCGAATGGCTTTTTCTACCTTTGCCTGATCTAGCTTTTTCATAGACAACAATACATCCAATCGTTGTTCAAAGTCACGTACGAACACACCAGAAATACCGACAAAGTCTAACACCCCCGCTTGGCGTAAATGTTTCAATAAATTCTTTCCATCAATTGGTGCGGTTTCAAACAAGAAAGTCTGCAGTGCTTGTAGTTCAGGAAAGTTTTTATTGAGGGTATAGCCAATTGCTTTCAGTTTTTTATTCTTCCCTTCCACTTCCATGTAGATAGTCTTTTGCTTTATTACTCCAGCTCGTTCTAAAGCAGAAATTTCTGTACGGGCTGTTCTCCGCACCAACTTAGCGCGACGACTAATGTCATCAAAGGTAAATTCTTTTGATGGATTAAAGAGGAAAAAACGAAGGAGTTTTACGCGCGCGGTGCTGCCAAACAAGATTGAAAGTGGGTCGGTTACTGCCATACTGAATTTTGTGAAAATACTATATCACACTTACCGAGTGGACAAGTTTTCGGGTTGGTGTTGTAACAATATCTAAAACAGCCGCGAGCAAAGCTCGCGGCTGTTTTATATAAATTAATCT
>JAGQMC010000029.1 GCA_020428815.1 Candidatus Kaiserbacteria bacterium | reverse complement strand
GTGCCTGTAAAATTTGTTTGTGTACACCATCAATTGTGTCAATCCCAACTAAATCATGTACTACTGTGTCAGGACGTACGCGATAGTAATCTAGTACAGGCAAAGTGTCTTCTCGATACCATTTTAAACGAGTTTCAATTGACTCATCAGTGTCATCATCTCGAGCTCGTCCCTTCATACGTTCCCTAACTATTTCTTCTGGAGTATCGAGATTAATTACTTGCACTACATCTCTTTCAAAGAAATTCAGAGCGTCCTCCAACACTTCCGCCTGCTGCACCGTCCGCGGAAAACCATCAATCAACAAGTGACTCTTGGGATCAAGTTGATCAAGCATGGCTTGCCCCCAAAGAATATGAGTTAGGAAATCAGGTTGCAGCTGACCAGTATCTAAAGTACGTTCAATTTTACGCTCAGCATAGGTTTCGCGCTTAGCTGCTAGTGCCCGAAACCGTCGCCCAGTTTGGATATCTACCACTCTGCGTAACGGGTCTTTTTCCGCCATTACTTTATACAACTTTTCAATCTGCGTTCCCTTTCCACTTCCTTGTGGACCAATAAAAATAACTGTCGTTGGTTGCATATATTTATTTACATTTGTTGTAAGCTGCTTGCATCACCGCTTCAAACTGAGCGTGAGCATCTTCTTCATTACCGCTATTATCAATAATCACATCCGCTAAGGGTTTAGAAGCTTCTTCAATCAAGAATCTATCATGACGAGCATTCATTTCTGTTTCACTCATTGGTGCTCGCTTCTCAGCTCTAGCCCTAAGAACTTCCCAACCGCCCGCATCAATGTAAGTAATGGTCATGTGTTCACGTGGCAAAATCTTTAATAATTGTTGCACGCCTTGCAACTCGATCTCTACTATCACTACCCTCGGATCAACAATCCGGGGCATAATTTCTCCTTTGAGAGTACCGTATTTATTGCCGGCAAATTCAGCCCATTCCAAAAACTGACCATCATCTACCTTAGCTTCGAACTCTTCTTTAGTAATAAAATGATAATTAATACCATCCTTTTCTCCTGGACGCATGTCTCTGGTGGTACAAGAGACGGTTTCGTACAGGTCTGGATGATTTTCTAAGGCACGGTTGATTAGGGTTCCTTTACCGCTACCCATCGGGGCCATTACCACTACCACATGACCGCGTATATGACTTAAGTCTGTCTCCATGACTCACGAAGAGTAACAACTTTTACGAGCTTACGCAACAATATGTTATGCTAAATTCTACACAATTGAAACGACATGAAAAGAAAGCATATAATTACAATTTCTGGCAAACCCGGCAGCGGTAAATCTTCAACCGCTGACCGAGTAGCTGAGCTTTTAGGTTACACCAGACACTCTTCCGGAGATATGGTAAGAAAAGTATTAGCTAATAGTCACATGACTCTTGAAGAATACAACAATCAAGCTGAAACCAATCACGATCTTGACGATAAAGTTGACGAGGAGCTGCGAGCGCTACGTAACAAAAAGGATATTGTGGTTGATTCACGTCTTGGCTTTTACTGGATTCCAGAATCTTTCAAGGTCTATTTGGATTTAGATATAGAAACAGCCACGGCCCGTATTTTCAAAGACAGTGTATCTAATGCGTCTAGAAGTAGCGTGGGAACCAGCACCTCCTCACTATCTGAAGTATCTAGGCAAGTTCGTGACCGTATGCAAAATGAGCAAGAACGCTTTCGCTCTCTCTATGGTATTGACCCATATAATAGAGAGCATTTTGATTTAGTGATTAATACCTCACGTAACGACGCTCAATCAGTTGCCATCAATGTATTTGACTACTACAAACAATGGCTTGATGCAGAAGTGTGGGAACCAGTTCATACGGGCGTACCGCTGGGCTACTCCTTTAAAAACCAATACTAGCTTTCCTTAAATTACTTCATCTACTGCGTCGAGTTTCGATATTTCCATAATTTAGATTGATTTTAGCATGAAAAAAGACCCGGATGGGTCTTTTTTCTGTCTCTATTTCAAGCATCAATATATGACGTTAGATGCGCGGCGCGCAAGGAATCGAGCGCGAGCCGTACTTAGTGGTACGGTGAGCACTCGATTACCGTAGCGCAACAAAGCAGGTAATGTTAGATATTGATGTGACTAGTACTCTCGCATTGAGACTTGTGCGTCCAACCGTCGGATGAGATCCAAAACTACTGACACTACAATCAATACGGCTGTACCTCCAATTGCTAGAGCCGAGACTCCAGTCACAATTTGCATACCGACTGGCAGTACTGCTACTAAACCAAGGAAGAGTGCTCCCACCAAAGTTAGTCGGGTTACCAAGTTACCAAGATACATCGAAGTATTGGCTCCTGGTCGAATCCCTGGGATAAATCCACCACTTCGTTGTAAGTTTTTTGAAACCGCATCAGGGTCAAAAGTAACTGCTGTATAGAAGTAAGTGAACAAAAATACTAGGACGAAGTAAGTGATGCCGTAAGCCCAATGATTGTTCATGAAAGCTGTAACATTTTCATTTGCTGTTGCCACCCACGGAAGATTGAAGGCAGATAGGATGTTCAACACCATCTGTGGGAACAAGATTATCGACAGCGCAAAAATGATTGGAATTACTCCGGCTTGGTTAAGTCGCATTGGTAGATATGATTGACTATTGCCGTAGGTAGAACCACCTCGACTCTGCTTAGCGTAAGTGATTGGTACTGGTCGTTCAGCTTCAGTCATTACTACCACCGCATAAATAATACCAATTGAAACAATCGCAAAACCAATGTACAGCGGCAACTGTGAAGGATCATAGTTCAAGTACAACTGACTCAGAGTGCTTGGCAGAGTAGCAACAATACCGGCAAAGATGATGATAGATACACCATTACCTATACCGTACTCAGTCACCAATTCACCAATCCAAATCAGCAGCATTGAGCCAGCTACAATCAAGATAACGTTAGTGATGAACTGAAAAGTAGATAGTCCTGCCAATACCCCCTGACTCTGAAGTAGAGTAAGGAAACCAAATCCCTGCAAGATAGCTAGTGGCAAAGTAAGCATGCGACTATATTGCGTAAACTTTGCTCGCCCTGCCTCGCCTTCTTCTGTGTAGAGACTCTTGAGTTTTGGTGACATGATAGTCATCAACTGCATGATAATAGACGCGGTAATGAATGGCCCTACTCCCAACATCACAATTGATAGATTAGCTAAACCTCCTCCAGAGAAGATGTTAAGTAAACCTAAAAACTGGTTGTTAGAAAAGAATTGTTCCAATACGGCCATATCCACTCCTGGAACTGGAATTGAAGCCAAAGCTCTAAAGATGACCAGTGCTCCAAGTACGAACAAGACTCGATTACGAATCACTGGTTCGGTAAAGATTACTTTTAGCTTGTGAAGAAATGTTTGCATAAGCCTTATCTTACAGACTATTTAACACTTCCGCCAGCTGATTGAATCTTTTCCTTGGCAGACTGTGATACTTGACAATCTTCTACGTTGATTTTTTTAGTTAGATTTCCGTTTCCAAGAATCTTTACTTTTGGCGCTCGCTTAGCTTTAGTGGCAATTATTCCCGCTGTTACTAACACCTTTGGAGTAACGGTAGTTCCAGATTCTAGAGATTCTAGCACTGATACATTTACTACGATTGGTAATTCTCGCTCGGCATTAACAGTTCGTGCTCGGTTTACACCATGACCACGAAGCTTTGGTAGCTTCTTGATAATTTCTCGCATTTCTGGGCGAGTACTGTTACCAGCTCGAGCTTTCTGACCTTTGTGTCCTTTACCTGAGGTCTTTCCTCTCTTACCACCACGACCAACACGCTTAGGGCTTTTTCGAGCAGCGGTTGGCTTTAGTTCATGAAGTTGCATAAGACTAGCCTTTCTTTAATTGCTTAAGCGCTTCGACAGCAGCGCGAGCGTTATTAAGTTTGTTCTTACTGCGAGAGAAAATCTTGGCAGTAACATCCTTTACACCAGCAAGTTCTAGTACGGTACGAACTGATGAACCAGCTACTAAACCGCGACCTGGTGCTGGCATAATCATTACTTCTGATGAAGCGTATTTCACGTGTACATCATGAGGAATAAATCCTTCCTTAGTCATTGGTACCACGATCATGTTCTTCTTGGCGTCTCGGACAGCCTTTTCAATCGCCAATTGTGTGTCTCCGGCTTTACCGATTCCAACACCAACCTTACCTTTCTTATCTCCAATTACCATTGAGACTGAGAATGAGAAACGTCGACCGCCTGCCATCACACGAGTTACTCGTCTAATACTGACAATCTTTTGATCAAACTCTGGACGAACTCGGTCTCCACGACCACCTCGTCGTGGTCGTCGTCCTCCTCTTCGGTCGTTACCACCGCGACGACGTCGGGGACCTTTTCGGTCATCTCCGTCCTTCGCAGCTGGTGCATCGGTGGCTACTTTTTTTGAAGTAGCGGCTGTAGCTTCCTCAGCTGCAGCATCTGACTTTACCTCCAATTCTGGAGTGTCAGTTGTAGCTTCCTGCTGTTTTTCTTCTGACATAGTTGTAAATAATAATGAAGATAGAAAAATTAAGAAATAAATTTTAAATAAATTATTATTACTTCTTGATTTAATTCTTCATTTTTAGTTTTTAATTTTTAATTGAAATTTTATCTTTGCTAAAATTTCAAACCGCCTTCGCGAGCCGCATCAGCTAGTGCTGCTACGATTCCCTGATATTTGAATCCGCCACGATCGAAGACAACTTCAGAAATTTTTGCGTCAGTTGCTTTCTTGGCGATAGTAGTTCCAACGGCTGTTGCTTTTTCAGATAAGGTTCCCTTAGCTTCCTTCCGTGAATCAGCTGAAGCTAGAGTCTTACCATTCTCATCGTCAATAAGTTGTGCGTACACAAACTTATTACTACGGAACACGGCTAGACGTGGGCGAGTAGCGGTTCCTGAGATTTTGTGTCGAAGACGATTATGTCGCTTAGCGCGAGAAACCGTCTTTTGCTGTGATTTGTTTGTCATATTTTTATTTTTATATGGTTACAAATCTAAAGTTCAAAATAATTTTAGATGCGAGGCGAATGAAGAAAAATTCATGAGGTGTACCTTGATGTACATTGAATGAATTTTTCTGAAATTCAACGACGCAGATGAAGTTATTTTGGGCTTTAGACGGCTTTCTTACCTTGTTTTCTGATAATATATTCGCCCTGATATCGGATACCCTTACCCTTGTATGGTTCAGGTTTCTTAACCTTGCGTACGTTAGCGGCAAATTGACCAAGTGCTTCTTTATCGTTTCCTAGTAGCTTGATCTCGTTCTTTACTACCTCGGCAGAAATACCGGCTGGTATTTCTAATTCAACTGGGTGTGAAAAACCGACATTGAGTACGAGAGAATTTCCTCGTACCTCAGCTCGATAACCAACCCCCTCAATTTGTAGAATTTTCTCAAAACCTTCAGTCACACCTTTAATCATATTGTGTAAATGAGCGGCATAGGTGCCCCACAAAGCTTTTGCTTCCTTGGTTTCTTCAGCTGGCTCTAGTGTTACACTTCCAGCATCAATTTTTATACTCACATCCTCTTTTACATCCTTGGTTAAAGTGGCCTTAGGCCCTTTAACTGTCAATGCACCACCATCCAGAGTAACTTCAACTCCAGCTGGAATAGTGATTGGTTGTTTTCCTAATCTACTCATATTTACCAAATGATGAAAAGTTGCTCACCTCCTACATTCTTCTCCTTGGCTTCCTCGTTTGTGAGAATTCCAGCTGGAGTTGAAAGGATCATGTGCCCCTTACCAAATTTAACCGGATGAATTTCCGATACCTTTGAGTATAGACGTCGACCTGGTTTTGAGATGCGCTTAACACCGTGAATTCGGTGTTCTCCACCCTCATAATTTAGTGTCACCTCTAGGGTTTTTTCTTGTACCTCTTTTCCTTGTTCTGTTGCCGCCTTGATGTATCCAGCTTCAACTAATTTATTAAGAACTGCATGTCGTAGCTTAGAGTAAGGAACTGAGACAGTTTCCTTACCAACCATTCCTGCGTTCTTTAGGCGAACAATTAAATCGCCTACTGTATCGCCTACCATGATGATTTTCTTACGCCTGGTATATGTCCTTCGTGTGAGAGTTCGCGGAAACAAATTCTGCACATATCGAAGTCACGCATGTATCCGTGCGGACGTCCGCAAAGCTTGCAACGACGCACAACACGCGATTTGAACTTAGGCGGTCTATTCGCCTTAATGATCAATGACTTTTTTGCCATTTATTTATTTTGTTTTATGAGCAGTATCACGTAGTAATCGTGACTTACTCCTGATAAATCCAGCTCGCCATGCCGACAGCAAAGCTCGCTTTCAACGACTGACTTAATCTGCGAGAAACAGTCACTCGTCTTGCGCACAACAATACCAGAATATTATTAAAAAGCAATGGTTTTGGATTGAAAAATAATGACTTTTGGCCAAACTCTGTCCTTTTATGTGAAAAATCCGACCATTAAATACAGTCTATACATGCTAAAGTAATCACAAATCTTATGATGAAAACAAACTCACAACAAAAACTTATCTTGCTAGCAAAAGGCATTGCAATAATGTTTTTATTTAGTCCGTTAATCTATCTATTTATCGATTCAAACATGATGCTGGACAAGGGTGGGATTATTCATAAGCCAACGCCAGAAGATCTGTCAGACGAAAATATAAAGGTGACCGATACTAGTAGTTACAATGCTCCATGTTCAAATCCTTCACTAACACCTACTGGAGACTCCTCTTACATTAGAGACAGAGAACACATTTGTTATTGGGAGTCTGGCATTATGAAGGTGTTAGAGGAGGCTGATGCTGCCACGTTTAAGTCAATCGAATGGAACAGTGCTGTACCACCCGCGGCTGGTGTCAGTTCTGCTGCACTATTTGCCTTAGATAAGTACGGAATATATGCTAACGGTATAAGAGTTTCCGAATTTAATGGCTCAGACAACACTATACTAAAGGTGTACTCCCCGAGCATTTCAGCTGATTTAGATTCATATTACTTACTTTCTGACGGGAATGTTTTTTATAATGAATCAGAGTGGTTTGATAACAAGTATATATTTGTATCTGAAGTAAATGATTTAACCAGAGTTTATGCTATACCTAGCGGACCAACTGTTAATGAACACATAAACGAAAGAACGAGAGGATATAGTAATTTAGCAAAACTCAATCTCGCTGTAATTAATGGGCAAGTTTACAACAAGGGAACTTTATTAAGAGGCCTTGATTTCAAAGAAATGAAAATTTCTGAAAAAGGTAACGTTATTTATGACAATGATACTGCTTGGGGCATGACAAATGAATGCATGCACGAGAGTGAACCTTTCGACTCAACCCTAATTCAGATTGACATTAAAAACATAGAAGCTCACGGAGGTTTTGGCGGTCGCATATGTGAATAAATTGCCATTACAAAAAACCGCTCACAGAGCGGTTTTTTGTATAAGAAAATAAAACTATTCAGTTTCCACTTCCTTCTTCTGCAACGGCACCCACCAGTTTCTAAAACAAAATGACCGCTCTCGCGATCATCTTGTTAAGAACTGTCGGGCCCGGCTCGACTGTTTTTATTTCTAGTATTTGAAATAAAAACATGTCTCCGCCTTTTACCTTTGCCGAACGAGAAGCAGTTCTCGTTCTAGCAGAAAGAAACTTACTCAGTTTCAGTTTCTTTCTTCTGCAAAGGTAAACCAATATGTCTTAGCAATGCTTCGGCTTCGGTCTTGCTTTTTGCTGTTGTCACGATAGTGACTGACAGACCGAATACATCCTTGATATCTTCGTCATGAGTCTCGGGGAAAATTGTGTGTTCCTTGATACCCATAGTGTAGTTACCCATATCATCAATTGATGAAGTCTTTAGGCCACGGAAGTCACGAGTCTGTGGGATGGCTACATGAATCAACTTGTTAAGAAAATCGTTCATGCGTTTGCCGCGTAAAGTAACTTGGTATCCAACAACATCTCCTTCGCGAAGCTTAAATGACGCAATGGACATTCGAGCGGCTCTAGGAGCGGCTTTTTGTCCAGTAATCAATGCTAGTCGATCTTGAATCAAAGCAATTTTTGCCTTGTCATCTACTCGACCAGTTCCTACTGAGATAACCACCTTTTCAATCTTTGGTGCTTGATTTACGTTCTTGTATCCGAATTCACCCTTTAGGCTATCGAACACTGACGATAAACGAGTCTGTACTGTTTCCATACTCTTTCTTGAACAGTCTGTTGACGCATATTTTTGTCACTACGGAATTTTACTTAGTCGTCGTACATCTGAGTACGCCTTCCTCGCAAAATTCCTAGGCTCCGCAATATGCATTCAACATACAAGCTCAATAAATTAATTTGATAATTTTGTAACTTGTGTGTTTTGGATGAATGTGAGAGCAAAGTTCTAGGAGTTTAGTCGATTTGTGATGGAAACGTAGTGGATCTACGATGACTGAACAAATCGACGTTGCGACAAAGAAATTTGCCACACATTCTTTCAAAACTAAATCTTCTTGCCTGAAGGACGAGCTACTCGAACTTTCTTTCGCTTATCACCCTCTCCCTCAAAGATGTATCCAGCTCGAACAGCTTTATCACCCTCTACTAGAGCCACGTTAGAAACGTGAATCGGCATGCTTTTTTCAATAATTTGTCCTTGTGAACGAGTACGTCGGTTTTTCTGATGTTTCTTTACTTCGTTCACTCCTTCGATTATCACTTGATCAGTATCTTTAAGGGTCATTAGGACTGAACCTGTTTTTCCCTTATCCTTACCAGCGATGACTTTCACTGTATCTCCTTTTCTGATTTTCATATTACTTAATTTCTTATGAGTCTCTTTTCCTTTCTATAGAAACTAAAA
Source organism: Candidatus Kaiserbacteria bacterium (assembly GCA_020428815.1). GTDB lineage: Bacteria > Patescibacteriota > Minisyncoccia > Phycocordibacterales > UBA918 > OLB19. The sequence goes on along the minus strand of JAGQMC010000029.1, from coordinate 1,456 downwards.
GTTTCAAAATTATTTGCAGGTGTGTAGATTGGAGGAAAATTTGTGACGGAGACGTAGTTACCTACGTTGACCGAGCAAATTTTTCGAAATCTAGCAGCTACTTTAATTTTGGAAGTTTTAGACTACTTCTGGGGCCAAAGATACAATTTTCTGATAACCAGCCTCACTTAGTTCACGTGGAATTGGACCAAACACACGGTTTGCTTTTGGTTCCTTTTTTTCCTTGTCGACCAATACTACGGCATTGTCGTCAAAGCTTACGTAAGAACCATCCTTTCGACGATACGCTTTTCGTTGTCGTACCACCACTCCGTAAACTACATCTTTCTTCTTAACCAACTTTCTCGGTTCAGCAGTTTGCACTGCAAGAACCACCATATCTCCTAGTTCTGCGTATCGCTTCTTGGAGCCGCCAAGTACCTTAAAGACTCGGCCTATCTTACCGCCAGAGTTGTCGGTAATCTTAACTACTGTTTGTGGCTGAATCATACTACTTGGTGCTTACAAGCTCATAGCACTTACGCTTTGAGATTGGTCTAGTTTCTTTAATCTCGACCTTATCACCGACTTTTGCGGTGTTACCAGCATCGTGTACTAAGTACTTTTTCGTGCGTCGCATGAACTTTTTATACTTAGGATGCTTCACGTAACGTTCTACTGCCACAGTACAAGTATCAGTCATTTTGGCTGCTACTACTGTACCGCGCAATACTCGTCCGTTAGTGCTTTTTTCTTCGCTACTCATACGCTATTTTGTGTCTACCTTATTTCGTCGTGCTGATAGTTCAGTTAGAGCGCGGGCGATTTCTGTCTTGCTAGCACGGATCACTCCGGCTTTGCGACTACCAATATCTTTAAATCGCTCTTCTTGAATAGCCTTGCGACCTGATTGTACTAACTCAGTTAGTTCAGCATCTGACTTCTTTTGAATGTCTTGCATTTTAGTCATAAGTCCTATTCTGGTTACGCTCGAGTGTCTTCACGACGCACAAACTTGGCTTGTAATGGCAACTTCGCGGTTGCTTTTCGCAAAGCTTCGCGAGCTACTTCTTCTGATACACCAGAAATCTCAAATAAGATTCGGCCTGGTCGTACTTCAAATACAAAGTACTGTGGATCACCCTTACCTTTACCCATACCTACTTCGGCTGGCTTTTTGGTAACTGGTCGGTCTGGGAAAATACGAATCCAACTCTTACCTGTCTTCCCCATGGTTCGAGAAATCACTCTTCGAGCAGCCTCAATCTGATTTGATTTTACTCGAGCCGGTGAAGTGGCTTTGAGTCCATACTCTCCGTAAGAGACAGTGGTGCCTCGGGTATCTGGTCGATTTCGCTTAGCTTCACCCTGTCGGCCAATTTGCCACTTACGATGCTTTACTTTCTTTGGAAATAACATAAGCGACTAATTATCTTTTATTAGTTGGGCGCTTCTCTGTGTCTTGCTGACCAGCTTT
>JAGQMC010000028.1 GCA_020428815.1 Candidatus Kaiserbacteria bacterium | reverse complement strand
TGGCAATTTTTAGATAGTGCGCTATCATCAAAATATGATTAGTAACCACATAACTCGAACTTTCTTTTGGTTTTATTTTTTCGACACTGCCCGTTCGAGGTCTGGTTTTTGTGGTTAAAAATACTTTACTCCAAAAATGAGCTCTCGAACCAGAGCTCATTTTTTGTTCTTTGACACTCAGGTGTTATTCTATGACCACTTAAGGGGGTGTAAGATGCTTCAAGTAGTAGAAACTATGGAATTTGATTTAGACAATGTCCGCATTAGTAAAAAGACGCCAATCATGACTCCGAGAGAAGTCAGGAACGCGTTTCCACTTAGTCACAAAGCTAAGCAGACAGTACTAATGGGGCGAAAGGAAATCGAGAACATTATTATTGGACGGGATAACCGTTTCTTGATGATAGTAGGCCCTTGTTCAATTCATGACCCAGAATCAGCTTACGAATACGCAGCGAGGTTGAATGAATTGCGACTTAGGTACGCTGATAAACTTTGTGTAATCATGCGGTCTTACTTCGAAAAACCACGTACGACAATAGGTTGGAAAGGTCTCATGTCCACACCGTCCATTGTCGGTCCGTCTGATTTTGATGCTGGTCGTCTGTTGGGAAGAGAAATTCTTCTCAAGATAAACGAGCTAGGATTGCCAGTGGCAACTGAAATCTTGGACCCATCAACTCCTCAGGTGTTCTCTGACTTGATTGCTTGGGGAGCAATCGGGGCTCGTACTACAGAGAGTCAGAGTCATCGTGAGATGGCCTCCGGGTTATCTTTTCCGGTTGGTATCAAGAATGGAACTGGCGGTAGTGTAGAAATTGCAATCAACGCCATGCTGTCAGCCGCACATCCTCATACCTTTTTGGGTATCGATGAAGAGACTGGACGTCAGTTTAGTTTTGAATCAACTGGCAATCAGTTTTCGCAGTTAATCCTTCGGGGCGGTACTAATGGTCCCAACTACGATGTAGACTCAGTTGTTAAGGCTAGACAAGCTTTAGTTAACCGAGGATTGTCGGCAAATATGGTGGTGGACTGTAGTCACGCTAACGCTGAGGGTGATTTTCGGAAACAGTATGATGTACTACAATTTGTACTCAAACATCGTCATTCGATTGATTATCCTGTGTCTGGGGTAATGATTGAAAGTCATCTGGTGGAGGGAAGACAAGACCCGGCTCCACTTAGTGAGCTACAGTATGGCCAATCTGTTACTGATGCTTGTATTGGCTTCGAACTAACTAAGGAGATGTTAGGCAAGACCTACGAATCACTCGGGTAACACTAACTGAAAAATAACGCCGCGCAGCTTTGCTGCGCGGCTTTTCTTGATAAGAGATAGCATAGAGTATAAGCAAAGACACCCGTCAAGGTGTCTTAATTGTATGCTACTTCTTTTGTTTGTAGACAGTGTGTTTTTTAGCGACAGGATTGTACTTGGTTGTTTCGTACTTTGCCCCCGGGTCTTTCTTGTTCTTGTTGTTATACCGAGTGTAGTAAACATGACCTTTTCCAACGCCGTTTTCGTCGCCTGCTGACACCATCTTTATAAGTAAATCCTGTGACATGATGGCCACCAGCATAACAGATTCAAGCTATTCGTCAATACTTTAAAACAAAAAATCAATTTTTTATGTCATAGTATAAAAAATAGCAGTTTATACACCACCTGATTCATCAATTTGGTAATTCACCGTGATAATATTGGGTTAAGCTCACGCTAATGGTGCACACAGCGTAGTGGTTTATTAGGACTATGAGAGTACTTACATTTGGCTGGGAATTTCCACCGGCCCAAAGTGGTGGTCTTGGTTTTGCGTGCCAAGGCTTAACTCAAGAACTTCTACAATCAGGTGTGGAAGTCATTTTTGTACTACCTAAAACCCAAGATAGTCCATATGGTAATGCCCGCTTTGTCTTTGCCGACCAAGAAAGATTATTGAGAGTTAGACATGCTGATCTTGGTCCAATTCCATACCAACAGGCTAACAGCACGATTGATGTCATTGTTGGTTACGATGAATCAGGAAAACCAATTATCAAATCTCGAACTATTATCGAGGAAGCTCACCGCTTCGCTCACCAGGCTTCTATTATTGCTAGGGAAGAAGAGTTTGATGTTATTCATGCGCACGACTGGACTTCCTATTTGGCAGGGGTAGCCGCCAAACTAGCTACCGGTAAACCCCTTGTCTTACACGTACATGCGACTTCTTTTGATCAGGCTGCCAGTAACAATGTAGATCCTGCAATCTTTAAGATAGAACGTGAAGCTTTTGCCATGGCTGATAAAGTGGTGACAGTGAGTGGTTACACTAAAAATATTATTGTTAAAAAACATGAGGTTCCTGCCGCTAAGGTAGAGGTGGTACATAATGGCTGTCACCCAGAGGATTTGCCAAGGCAGGCACCTGCTTTAGCAGAGCTTAAAAAGCAAGGAAAGAAGGTGGTTCTTTATGTCGGGCGTATTACTATTCAGAAAGGGGTTGACCACTTTGTGCGAGCAGCCAGAAGAGTGGTCGATAATGATCCTAATGTAATGTTTGTCATCTGTGGGTCAGGAGATATGACTCATCAAATAATTGAACTGGTGGGGTCGCTAGGTCTTTCAAAGAACTTCATTTTTACCGGTGCTCTTTGGTTTGATGACAGAGATCGTTTGATGCAAAGTGTTGACCTCGTAGTGATGCCGTCGGTATCAGAACCGTTCGGTTTAGTGCCGTTTGAAGCTTTGCAGAATGGCACGCCATCAATTATTTCAAAACAGTCAGGAGCAGCCGAAGTACTGTCACATGCTCTCAAGGTAGATTTTTGGGATACTGAGGAGATGGCCAATCAGATTCTCTCTAGTCTGCGCTATCCAGTAATGCGTCAACAGTTGGTCAAAGAGGGGAAATGGCAGATGTTTAATATGACCTGGCGACATGCGGCAGAGAAAGTTAAACGGGTTTATCAAAGTCTGTTACAATATGTAACAACTTAGTCGCACACATCCATGCTAACAGTCTGTCCTTATTTTCATGTTCATCAACCTTATCGAGTAAAGAAATATCGGGTTTTTGATATTGGTAACGACACTGAATATTTTAATGATGGAAGTGGCACTGACCTAGATAATCGTTTTATAGTTGAAAAGGTTGCCAATAAATCTTATCGACCAACCAACAAGGTTTTAAAGGAATTGTTGGACAGACACCCTGAGTTTCGTTTTAATTTGTCTTTTTCAGGAACGGTACTAGACCAATTTGAGGAGTATGCTCCAGACGTACTCGAATCTTTTCAAGAGTTAGTAGCCACTGGCCGGGTAGAAATTTTGGCTGATACCTATCATCATTCACTGGCTTTTTTCTATTCTGTACCTGAATTTGAGAGGCAGGTTAAACAACATGAACGAAAAATAAAGAAATTGTTTGGAGTTAAGCCACGGGTTTTTAGAAATACAGAGTTATCTTACCGTAATGATTTAGCTAAATGGTGTGAGGATAATGGTTATTTAGGAATTATGGCTGAGGGCTGGGATAAATATCTTGGCTGGCGCAGTCCAAACTACTTGTATCGACCAGCTGGCTGCAACAAAATTAAAGTACTCTTGAAGAACTATAAACTTTCAGACGACGTAGCTTTTCGTTTTGGTAATAAAGAATGGGCGAGCTGGCCGTTGTCAGCTGATACTTTTGCTAGCTGGATACACGCCCACCATGGTGATGGTCAAACGGTCAATTTATTCATGGACTACGAGAGCTTTGGTGAACATCAGTGGGAGGACACTGGCATCTTTGATTTTTTGCGCGCTCTGCCTGAGATGGTCTTACGACACCCTGACACTAGTTTTCGTACCGCTACCGAAACCGTTGAAGCTTACGATGTGGCGGGGGAGTATGATGTACCAGATGTACTAACTTGGGCAGACACCGATAGAGATTTGACCGCTTGGATTGGGAATGATATTCAACGTGATGCAATTGCTGCTACCTATAACATGGAACAAGAAGTGATGAGAACTCGCAAAAAGAAATTAATTGAAACTTGGCGAAAACTACAAACTTCCGATCACTTTTATTACATGTGTACCAAATGGTCCAACGATGGTGATGTGCACGCTTACTTCAGTCCCTATCAATCCCCATATGATGCATATATTGCTTTCATGAATGCCTTGAGTGATTTACAATTAAGAGTAAGCCAAGTGGCGGCTGAACGTAAAGCCAAAGATTCTGCTAAAGCAGCAGTCACAAACGCTTTGGAGGTTATTGAGGATACTGAAGAGATGGGAGATGAAGTGGTGTCTGCGTCAGACAGGCCTAAGCAAATAGAATCTGTGCTAGCGGCAACGGTAAAACGCTGGCGGCAGAGGATATCAGGTGTTTTATCGTTCTTTAGAAGGGGTTAAAAGTTCTTAATTTATTATGCCAACAATTAAAAAAGTAGCTAAGACAGCTCGCGCTACCAAGTCAACAAAAAAGACTGCTAAAAAAACCGTTAAAAAAGCAGCAAAAAAAGTTTCTAGCAAAGTTGCTAAAAAAGCAACTAAGACAAAAACTTCTACCAAGAAAGCTTTAAGGATTGCTAACAACCAGCAGTCATTCTGGGTGACTGACGGTCAAATTTTGAATAGTTTACTAGCATTACGCGATGCTCTAGATGCTATGGAAAAAGATGTTTATGCCTACCATGCAGATGGTTGGCAAAATGATTTTGCGCAATGGGTGGAGATTGTGTTGGAAGACTCAGCTTGCGCCAACGACTTGCGTAAAGCCAAGACTCCACGTTCTGCTAGAACGGTGATTGTTAAACATCTAAAATTTTATAAGGTGAATGCCGGAGGCAGAGAAGATGCCCTGGGGTATACCTCTTAAATTTCATGGCACGCTCTGTCACAATTGGAAACGGCAAACTGCTGGTTGGTCTTGATATGCGAGGTCAGGTGCGTGATTTGTATTTTCCTTTTGTCGGCGAGGCCAATCACGTTAGTGGCGCTAGTGGTAATTATGTGCACCGAATAGGAGTATTTGTTGATGGCGAGATGTCTTGGTTGGATGACCCAAGTTGGCGGGTTACTGCCGGCCTCAATGAAAGTTCCGGTATAGGTTCAATGTTTGCTGAGAACCAAACCTTGGGCATTTCAATATCTAGTAGCGATGCTGTTCACAATGAACACAATGTATTCGTGAGGCATTTTACTATCCATAATCATTGTGATGAAGAACGGACTGTAAAGTTGTATTTAGCACAACAATTTAGACTTCATGAATCACGTCGGGGCGATACCGGTTTTTTTGACCCGAGAGTAAACGCTATTATTCACTACAAAGGTAATACCACAATTCTGGTTAATGCTAGTACGGATGGCAAACCATTTACTTCATACAATATCGGCTTGTTTGGCATAGAAGGTAAAGAAGGTACCTACCTTGACGCTAATGACGGTCGTTTAGAACAGAATCCAATCGAACATGGTTCAGTTGATTCAGTAATTGAACTGGATTTATCACTTCCGCCTCAAGCTTCCAAAGACGCTTACTACTGGGTGGTCTGCGGTCAGTCAGTGCCAGAAGTGCACACGATAGATGAGTTGGTGATTAAAGAAGGACCCGATCGTTTAATTGCTTCAACCGAAGCATATTGGAGCGCTTGGCTAGAGAAGGAGCAATCTAATGTGAGTGCTCTGTCCCACGAATTGCAGACACTATACAAACGGTCTTTAGTAGTCATGCGTGTTCATGCTGATAATAACGGAGGCATCATTGCGTCTAGTGATACTGATATGTTGCATCATGGTCGTGATACGTACAGTTATGTCTGGCCCCGAGACGCTGCCTTTATTGCCTTGGCGCTAGACCGTACTGGTTATCGTGACGTGGCTCGTAAGTTCTTTGAATTTATTGCTGATAGGTTAGAACCAGCTGGCTACTTAATGCACAAGTATCGTAGTGATGGTGTTTTGGGTAGTTCATGGCATCCTTGGATGACAGACGGTAAGCCACAACTGCCGATTCAAGAGGATGAAACAGCTAGTGTTTTGTTTGTACTGTGGGAACATTATGAACGCTATAAAGATATAGAATTTATTGAGTCTCTATACAATCGCTTTATTGAACCAGCCGCCGAGTTTTTAGGAGAGTATATTGAGTCTCTGACTGGGTTGCCGCAAGCTTCTTTTGATTTGTGGGAGGAGAAGTATGGTACATCAACCTATACTGCCGCTTCAGTCTATGGTGGCCTGATGGCGGCTGCCAAGTTCGCTAACTTACTAGGTAAGGATGATGCTTCCAGAACTTGGCAGGCAATTGCCGAGCGTATGCAACGAGCAATCGCTAAAGAGTTGTTTAATGAAAAAACTGGTGCTTTTGTAAAGCAGGTTACTCATACAGAGGATGGGGAATTGGAGTACGACCAGACAGTAGATTCCAGTAGCCTGTATGGCTTATTACTCTTTCGGGTACTAGATGTTGAAGATGAACGTATGCAAAGTATGCTCAAAGTGGTAGAGCAAAAGTTGCAGGTGCACGGCAACAGTAAGGGGTTTGTGCGCTATGAAAAGGATGCGTATTACCAACAGCAGGACGCTGACTCCCCAAATCCTTGGGTGATTACAACGTTGTGGATTGCTCGCTATTACATTGAGTTGGCACAAAATCAGAAAGACTTGAAACCGGCGTTAGAATTACTTGAATGGACCGCTTCACACGCTACTCGTGGTGGGGTGTTGGCCGAGCAGATGCATCCCGATACTCGTGAACAGCTATCGACCGCACCGCTAGTTTGGAGTCATGCAGAGTTTGTGATGGCAGTACAGGCCTATCTAGAAAAATTAGAAATGCTTAAAAAGTAGGCGCTCACTTGTCTGTCTTCAAGTCACTCAGACCACTTTAAGGAATTGATGCAACCACAAAAAAGCCCCTCATTATGAGGGGGTTAAGCTTAGCTTGTTAGTCATCCGATATGAACTTCTTCTCCAGGATATCTTGTATTGGCCCAGAGAACACACCTTCGCTTCTTGGTGTTAACTGTCATGTCGATTAATGACATGTCGTTTGTACCAATGTGAGAGATTTCAGTACTGAATAAATGTTGAAATCCACGGTAGACCTTAGCTTGAATTATAAGATAGTCTGACTCGGTTTCTATCTGGACCGAGACATTTATTTTTTGAAGAACATTAGGGATCACATCAATAATCTCCGTAAGAAGTAAATGAATTGTGAGGGCAAAATCATACTAAAAAACATAGACAAGTCAATCTTATGAATTAACAAGTTAAAAGCCCACGAAATCTATCGCGGGCTTGGCTGGAACTACTAGGTTATGTGTTATTTAGCCCCTAGCTTTCAGAGAAAGCAGAAGTTATTCTTATGGGAAGATGGTTGCTACTGTACCAGTCTGACAGCTGTGACTATGATCAGACCGGTTACAAGTAATGAAACTAAGGGTATATCGGCCCAACGAGGCAGTCGTGGCAGAGTCGTGTCACTTTGGTTGTGACTTGGGTTATATAGTCGACTATTGCTACCGCCGTCGTGGTTGTATATCTCACCGAACATACCAATGAAGAAACACAACAAACCTACAATGTACATTTTTACCTCCTAATGGTAGTTACTTTGCGCACCAATAACAAATATGTTGCTGTTGCGCGCGCTCTTTATAACACAAAAAATAATTTTATGTTTGTGGATAGCGGGCTTCAGAATAGTTTCACCCAAGAACCATTAGAAAATTTACCGATTTTGGTGCGGTGGATGTGCCAAGCGAGACCGGTCGTACCTAGTTTCTTGGCGATAGCTTGCGCTAAGGTACGCATGTAGGTGCCGGATGAGGCGACACAGCGGAAGTGGGCGATTTGGTATTCGTTTGGTAGTGAATTGTCGTTTAAAATCTGGTCCCAATCCTTACGTACATCGACGCGACGGAAGTCATTACCAAGCGCCTTGCGTAGTTCAGTGACTGGTGGAACTGAGTTTACTTTCTCCAGTGCTTGCTTGACCATATCATTACGTTCAATGGTTTCTAGTTTAGTAAACTCAAGTTCAAAAATTTCTGATTCTTTGGTGGGTATATCAATTTCGTTCAAGCGACCTTCCATTGTCCAAGTGTGAAGCGGCTTACCTTGGACAGTCTTGCTTGAGAAAATTGGATAAGGAAGTTCGATTTTGCCGATGAAGTCTTGGGCGACGGAAGTCAAACTTTCTTCAAGACCGCTCTGGGGCGCTTGCCCGAGTCTTAGTCTCTCAGAAAGTTGATTTCCGTCGCCCTTGTATACAGATAATCTACCCATCACATCCTGCGAGTCAGATTCAATTCCTAGTAGGACTGAAAATTCATATTCTTTATCTAATCCATGGTAGTTCGCCTGGTGTTTGCACTCATCGCCTAGAAGTACTAAAAGTTTCCCTGAAGCCATTGGGTCTAGACGACCGGCGTAAGCCATCGGTACTCCTGCTAGTTCAGGGTGCAAAGTTCGGTAAGCCTCTGCGCAAGACAGGGGAGTTTGACCAACTTTTTTTTCGAGAGTGATATACTTGAACATACGAGAGAGTATGATGAATGAATAAATGAGCGTAGCGATTATTATGAATTTAGTTCTGAATCTGCGCCTCTCCTAGCGCAGATTCCTAGAACGCTCCAACTGCTACTTTGGTGACAGTATATTATAGAATTTGGCATGAAAGACAAGTATTCTAAAGTTTCAATCTATTACGATGGTGATTGTGGTTTTTGTAAGCGTTCGGTGGAATTGATTGTTAAGTATTTTAGAGTACGTACCAGCGAAGTGCGACCAGCGCAAGATATTTCTCATATTTACCGAATAATGCAGGAAAAAGACTCCTGGGTGGTCGAAAATGGGACAGGAAGACATTTCACAACATTTGCGGCTGGGGTAGAAGTGGCTAAATGTTCAGTAATTTTAAAATGGTTGGTACCTTTAAGTAAGCCGAGGTTTATGAAAAGGTTGGGGGAATGGACTTATCGCAAAATAGCTAACAACAGAAGTCGTATTAGACTTTAAAATATGAATGACAGCATTAATTCACGCACTAGTGCGGGAATTAATGCGGTGCCTAGCCCCACGGAGTGCCACCCAAAAATTTGTTTACCATTGCTAAAAGTATAAAACCCCCAATAGCTAGTAAGATATATTTCATAAGTTAATTATAGCAAGTTGTCAGGGGTAGAAAATTAGTTGTGTATTAAAATAATAGTGCTAGTATGTCGACGGGCTCGACACTGTTCGAGGTTGGTAAAATAGTTCATACAAAAGGGGAAGTTTTGTGTCCATCAAGTCTGATGTTAATTTGCAAAGAATAACTACAAAGTATCTGAACGCTTTGCATATAGACGGTCCATATTGGGCCGTGGAGGTGCGGGTCAGTATGACAAGAATGGGTTGGAATGTAATCTGTGTAGATACAGATGAGCTAAATCCACTCCTGCCAGAGTCATACTTTGAAATAAGTGCTCGAGGTGTGGTTAAGAATGACCAGGGTAGGTTAGGTAGATTTTGCTGCAACACCGAGAGTGTGATTTGGGATTCAGGGCAATAACAACTGATTAGTATATAAGTGACGGTCGCTTCTACCCCGAAGTGACCGTTTTTGTACAAAACTCTGAAATGTCTAGCTACCTAGGTCTACTCTAGGCAGCTGTGCCCCGTCTTATCTAAATGCTTTAGATATGTTTGACGCTTTAAATTTTTATCCTATTATCCAGCCTATCCACTTGACGACACATATTAAAGTAGTAGTATGCAGTCGCAAAGGTGCACGGGTAAGACCGCAGACGCGTTTGCCAAGGATTTGGATACCGTGCCTAACACCTCCTCCAAGACTTGAGATTAGTTTAAACTTTTTAAACGTTTTTTATTTTTTATGACCGCTTTTAATGATATTTTAACTGCTGAAAAAGAGGCTTTGCAATCGATAGAAACAGCTAAGGCTGAGATGGCTGAACTTGTATCTAAGGCAAGAGGGGAGCGCAAGTCGAAGATTGAAGAGGAAGTAATTAAACTAAGTGAAGCGGAAAACGCTGTTATTTCAGCACATAAATCAAGTCTTAAAGAAGTTACCGATAAGATCGAGGCTGAAACAAAGGTCAAGGTTGCGAAAATAGAAGAAAAGTTTGCCGCCGCCGCAGATAATTTGAAAAAAGAGATTAGGGATAGTTTTGTAAGCTAGAAAGAGAGTATGTCAGTTGTTCCAATGCAAAAAGTCCGATTGTCTGTTTATGGTCCTGATGTAAATCAGACTCTTTCTATTATTCAAAAAGCTGGGGCGATTGAATTTACACCAACTGATGCATCAGAACTAATTGAACCCTCTTTAGATTTTCCTCATGCTGACTTACATCCACGCGTATTGCATGCAGTGCAGTTTTTGCGTCCGTATGTGCCAAAGAAGGGTTTGTGGCAGTCATTAAGAGAAGGTACTAGAACTGAGTTAACTGAAAAGGAGCTCTTACAAAAGAAGGCCAACATGGATGTGGTCTATCCTCTAGTAGAAGATTTTGAAAGACTACAGGTTGAATTTGCTGAAGTAAACGAAAAATTACGTCAACTTGAAGAACAGCACGCTCTATTGAAAGTTTGGCTAAGTCTACCAATTCGACTAGCTGATTTTAAAACTGAAAAAACCAAAACTCTGCTATTAGAACGTAAAAACCAAGCTGTCGACACACCGCTCGATACGTTGGTATCAGAAGCTATGGTTGAGGCCCAGATTGACTTTTGTACTACAGTCATTGGAGTAGATCATCTTGCACTCACAGTCCCGCATGATGTTGCGGTTGAGTCGGTGTTAAATGCTCTAGATTTAGAAGTGGTGACGCCGCCGGTTGGTAAAGAAACACCAGAAGTTGAATTTGCAGCTGTGTCTGAGCAGTTAGCCAAAGCAAAAGGCGAGTTAGCTTTACTGCACGATCAAGCTGAACACTTTGCTCACACTCACATCGAGCAGTTGCAAATTACTGGCGAAATTCTTTCTTGGCTGAAGGAACGTTCTGAAGTGATTGCTGAAGCTGCTGCTACTGAATACACAGTGATGTTTGATGGCTGGCTTAATCAGAATAAACGAGCGGTGATTGAAGCTGAGATTGAAGAGCAGGGGTTGGCCGCTGTCTTTTCAGAGTTGGAACTAACAGAAGGCGAAGAGCCGCCAGTAGAGATTGAGAATGGTGCAATGATTAAACCGTTTGAGGCTGTGACTCGACTGTACGGTATGCCTGGACACACTGATTTGGACCCAACACCGTTCTTGGCTGGTTTCTTTTTCCTATTTTTTGGATTGTCATTGACCGATGTTGGTTATGGTCTATTTTTAATGATTGTGTCAGCGATAGTAATTACGCTGTTTAAGGTGTCTGATGCCACTAAAGTGTTTGCTAAATTACTTTTCTTTGTTGGTCTGGCTACAGTATTGGTTGGTGCTTTATTTGCCGGTTATCTTGGAATTAATCCTGAACTATTACCAGAATCTCTCAAGGCAATTCAAAAATTTGATCCAATTGGAAATCCTTTGCCGGTCTTCTATCTGGCCTTATCGCTGGGAGTCTTCCAAGTCATGGTCGGTATGCTGTTGAAAATTTATAGTGAATATAAAAATGGTCGTTTAGTTAGTGGAATTATCGAACAAGGTCCGTGGTTCTTCACTTTCTGTATGGCTATCTTTGCTTTATTAACCTCAATTGGTTATGTGGCAGTCTGGCCTATGGTCACGATTGTTAATTTGATTTACGTTGGGGTAGCCATGGTTGCTATATCTGGTTTTTATCGAGGAGAAGGCGGGTTCTTCAGCAAGATTATGTCTTCAGCTGCTCGCTTGTATGACAGTATCGGATACTTCTCAGACATTCTGTCGTACTCGCGTCTACTGGCTTTAGGCCTAGCAACTACTGCGCTAGCATTTGCGGTCAATCTAATTGCTGGCATGGTGGTGGGCACACCTTATGTGGGGTATATCTTGGCTGGGATTATCTTGTTAATTGGACACTTATTCAATTTGGCAGTTAATACACTGGGAGCTTTCATTCACAGTGCTCGTCTACAGTTCGTGGAGTTTTTCGGCAAGTTTGTGATGGGAACTGGTCGAGAGTTTTCACCGCTAAGTAGAACTGAAAAACATATTGTAGTTAAGGAAGATTAGTAGTAGTTCGAAGTCTGTCTTAAGCCCAGTTAAATTCAAACGAGCTTAAGACAGGCTTCGACCGAAGTCTAAATTTTAGAAATAAATCATAAAATATTATGGAATCATTTATTGGAATTGCCCTTGTATTTGCCGGAGCAGCCGTGACTGCCTTTTTGGGTTTTGCCGGTTCAGCTATCGGTATGGGACACGCTGGTCAAGCCGCTGCCGGAGTAGTTGGTGAAAAGCCAAACCTGTTCGGTAAGCTGCTTTTGATGCAGGCGCTACCTGGTTCACAGGGTATTTACGGTCTAGTGGGAGCCTTCCTAATCCTATCTTTTTCTGGGGTGATGGGCGGAGCGCTCGAAGGCGGTATTAGCGTAGCAACTGGACTACAATACCTATTTGCTGGTTTGCCAATCGGTATTGCTGGTTTAATCTCAGGTATCTACCAAGGTATCGTAGCGGCATCAGGTATATCTTTGATTGCTAAGGATGAAAGCAATATGGGTAAGGCAATTGTACTGTCAGTAATGGTGGAAACTTGGGCTATCTTCGGAGTGTTGATCAGCTTCATTCTACTTATCTCTATCTAAATCAATTAAAAATTACTTAACATGTCTCAAAACACCCTGATTGAAAAAATCAAAAATGACGCCGCGCAAGCGGTGGAAGAAATAAAAGCGGCTGGAGCGGCTGAGATTTCTGCAATCCAAAGTGGGATTGAGGCTGAAGTAGCTAAGCTTTCAGAAACTCATACCGTCAATCTAGAGAAGAAAAAGGCTCAGATGGAGTTGGTGGCAGTTTCAAAAGCTAAACAAAACGGTAACATTGCCGTGCAAACTGCCAAGCGAAAACAAATCAACGCCGTGTTTGATTCAGTTACAGAAGATTTGGCTGGGCAAGACGCTGATGCTTATGTGTCATTCTTTGTGAAGTATGTAAAGGAGATTGTCCCATCTGACACTGAAGTAGAGCACGTACATGCTCCAACTAAGCGGGTAGATGAAACTACCAAAATCATCAAAGAAGCAGGATTGGGAGGGGAAGTAAAGGCAGATTCTGCTATTAAAGCAGGTCTAGTGGTACGGGCCAAGGATGGTGTGTACGATGTTACTCTCAATCGAATCATGAGTGAAAAACGAGCTGAATTAGAAATGGTGGTAGTTAATAAAGTAGAGTCTTAAAAATATGCAGACTTCATATATCTACAGTGTATCAAGAGTCAACACGCTATCTGAATACTTACTTAGTAAGACGGATATTGAACGTTTGTTGGTGGCTGATCCCGGGGAAGATTTGCGGTCTGCTCTTAAGGAAACCTATCTAGCTCCATACATTGTTCAGGTTCCAGGTGAGAACTTTGAGCTAGCGGTGGAGAAGACTTTAATAGACGCCAAACGACTAATTCATCGGATTGCACCTGAAGGTGACATGTTTAGAGTATTGTGGATTCAGTATGATATTCATAATCTACGCGTGTTAGCGAAAGCTTCAGCTAAAGAATTAACCTTTGAGGAATGTAAGTCTCTGATGTCAGAACGAGGAGTTTATGACTGTGAGTATTTATATAACAATGCTCAAAATGGCACCCTCAGTTCCTTGCAGCCAGACTGGCAGCAATCATACGATCAAGCTATACAATCAGTAGCAGCGGGAGAGATTGATAAAGTAGATGGCATCTTAGACGAATTGTATTACCGGACTTCTCTTCATATTACTGACCGAGTAGGTGATTCATTTATGAGGTCTTACCTGCAAACTTTAATCGACTTAAATAATCTTAAGGCTCGACTGCGTGTCCTTAAGAATGAGTCGTTTAATTTCAAACCAGCTTTTGTAGCTGGCGGTACTATTGCCGAAGATAAATTGGAAACTGAAGAAACAACCTTGGCTACTTTTGCGCAATTTGGCGGAGCTGACTACTGGAAAGAGGCCATCGAGTATTATCAAAAGACTGGTAACACCACTAGCCTTGATGCGCGTAGTGGAGAGTACATGATTATCTTCACTAAAGAAGCTAGTTATGGCATGTTCACTTCAGCTTCATTAGTATTGTATTACCTCAAGTGCCGACAGGCTGCTGCTAATATCCGAAATATTGTGGTGGGAATAAACAGCGGAAAGAAAGAGTCGGCAATCCGAGCTAACTTAAGAATGGCCTATGTCAACGAATAACAAAAAAAGTAGTGAGTACAAAATTGCCATTGTAGGCCCCGAAGATACGGTGTCAGGTTTTAAAGCGTTGGGAGTTGATTCCTTCCCAGCGTCTACCGCCGACGAGGCTCTGACCCAGTTGAAAAAGATTAAAGAACATACTCTTAATCCAGATTCCGGTGCTAAGTACGCAGTAGTTTGTGTGATTGAAGATCTCGTGTCGTTGGTAGATCAACATGAATACGCCAAAGTGGTAGATGGACCTTTGCCAGCAGTAGTATTGTTGCCTGGCACAGAGGGGAGCAGTGGCTTTGCTGTCGAACGATTACGAAGTTTAGCAGAAAAAGCTATTGGGGCATCAGTGATTTAATTCATTGAAGCAAACTCGGGAGATTGTATTCGGGAAATCAGATTGGTTGCTCGAATACAGTCTCCGAGAGACATAAAGAATCATCAGCAGTGATTCAAATTAATTAATTAGAAACAAAATATTACAAATTTAGAAACCATGACTAATACAGAGAAAACAACAGTCAAGACTGAAAGCACCGACATCCCAGGAGGTGTGATTGATCGAGTGACTGGACCACTAGTGCGAGCACACGGTATGAGTGAAGCTAAGCTCTATGAGGTGGTTAAGGTATCAGAAGAAAAATTGATGGGTGAAATCATTGAATTGCACGGTGACGTAGCCGCGATTCAGGTATATGAGGAAACCGCTGGTATTGGGCCAGGTGATCCAGTGTATCGAACTGGACGAACTATGTCGGCTGCGCTAGCGCCAGGACTACTTCAGTCAATTTACGATGGTATCCAGCGACCACTCATGAAGATTGAGGAGGCAGCAGGGAACTGCTTCATCAAGCGTGGTATCGAAGCAGAGGCTATCGATATGACTAAGAAGTGGAACTTCAAGCCAACAGTAAAGGTGGGCGACGAAGTAAAAGAAGGTGATGTAATCGGCGAAGTGGAAGAAACTTCTGTGATTACCCACAAAGTCATGGTGCCTCCAAGTAAAGGAGGAAAGGTTACTGCTGTCGAGAGTGGTGAATTTACTGTAACCGAAGATGTGATAATTCTTGAAACTGCTGATGGAGAAAAAGAAGCTCTGCAAATGCTCCAGTACTGGCCAATTCGAGCGGCTCGTCCGAAGAATCGTAAGATTTTCCCAAGTGAACCCCTACGTACTGGTGGTCGATCAATCGACACTTTCTTCCCAATTGCTAAGGGTGGAGCCGGTTGTATCCCTGGACCATTTGGGGCAGGCAAGACTGTGACTCAGCAGTCAATCGCTAAGTACTGTGACGCGGAAATTATCGTCTATATCGGATGTGGGGAACGAGGAAACGAAATGACCGAAGTACTTGATGAGTTCCCGCACCTTATCGATCCAAACACTGGCGAACCACTCATGAAGCGAACTATTCTTATTGCCAACACCTCAAACATGCCAGTAGCAGCACGTGAAGCTTCTGTTTACACCGGAATCACTATTGCAGAGTACTACCGTGACATGGGCTACAACGTAGCGCTGATGGCGGATTCAACTTCCAGGTGGGCTGAGGCGATGCGTGAAATCTCAGGACGTCTAGAAGAAATGCCGGGAGAGGAAGGTTATCCAGCCTACCTGTCATCAAAGACGGCTGAATTCTACGAACGAGCGGGTATTGTAAAGACCCTAGGTAGTGATGACCGAACTGGGTCACTTACTGTTATCGGTGCAGTGTCGCCTCCAGGTGGAGACCTCTCAGAGCCGGTATCACAAGCAACTCTACGTGTAACTAAAACTTTCTGGTCGCTAGACTCAGACTTGGCATATAAGAAGCACTTCCCATCAATTAACTGGTTAACTTCATACTCGCTATACGCACCAAACTTCGAAGGTTTCTGGGCGAAAGAAGTAGCGTCAGACTATGCTGAGGTTCGTAAGACGGCGATGAGTCTACTAGAAAAAGAATCAAAGCTAATGGAAATTGTTCGTCTCGTAGGTATGGAGTCATTAAGTAATGGCGACCGGCTAGTACTGGAGGTGGCACGAATGATTCGAGAGGACTTCCTATTTCAAGATGCTTTCGATAAGGATGATGCATATACTCCGCTAGAACGACAATACGGAATCCTAAAATCAATCGTCACCTTCTTTGAGGTAGGACGAGAAGTGGTGGTAAAATCTGATTTTGAATTCAGCTCTTTCACTGCTATAGAAACTTTAGGAAAAGTAGCGACTTTGAAGGATGAACTAGAGTGGAAGAAAGAAGATTATCAGAAATTCCAAGACCAAGTTCGGTCGGAAATTAACGCCTTGGCGTAATAATTAAGATTTGTATCATGAGTCAAAAAGAATACACAGATATCTCATCAATCGCCGGACCGCTAATGGTGGTAGAAGGCGTTGAGGGAGCAAAATATGAAGAACTAGTAGAAGTGAACGTACCAGGGGAAGTAAAGCCGAGATTTGGTAAGGTGCTAGATATCGCCAAAGATAGAGCAGTAGTGCAGATGTTTGCTTCGACCACTGGAATGACAGCCGATGGTACACGGGCTCGCTTCCGTGGTGAAACTTTAAAACTTGGTGTGTCAGAAGATATGCTTGGTCGAGTGTTTAATGGTGCGGGAGAAGTGGCTGATGGTGGTCCAGAATTAGTCCCAGAGCAACGACGAGACATTGCTGGTGAACCAATCAACCCATACTCTCGAGAATTTCCGAACGACTTCATTCAGACTGGAGTTGGTTCTATCGACGTAATGAACACTTTGGTACGAGGTCAGAAGCTGCCAATTTTCTCAGGAGCTGGTCTTCCACATGCACGATTAGCAGCACAGATTGCTCGTCAGGCAACCGTGAAGGATGGTGGGGAGTTTGCGATTGTGTTCGCTACCCTCGGCGTATCTTTTGAGGAAGCGGAATACTTTCGACGTGAATTCGAAGAAGCGGGAGCGCTAGAACGTTCTGTGCTATTCATCAACACAGCAGCTGACCCAGTGGTTGAGCGTGTGTCTACACCACGTATGGCCCTAACAACGGCTGAGTACTTAGCCTTTGAAAAAGGAAAGCACGTACTAGTTATTTTGACTGACCTTACCAACTACTGTGAGGCATTGCGCGAGGTATCTTCAGCCCGTAAGGAAGTGCCAGGGCGAAGAGGTTACCCGGGTTACCTATACACCGACCTTTCAACTATTTACGAGCGAGCTGGTCGCGTAAAGGGTAAGGACGGAACTATCACTCAGATTCCTATCCTAACTATGCCGGACGACGACAAGACTCACCCGGTACCCGACCTGACCGGCTACATTACCGAAGGTCAGTTCGTGATTTCTCGTGAACTATACCAACGTGGTATCTTCCCACCAGTGGATGTACAGGGTTCACTATCACGACTGTGGGCAGCCGGAGTAGGGGAAGGTAAGACTCGTGAAGACCACAAGAACCTAAAGGACCAGTTGTTCGCTTCATATGCGACCGGTAAGGAAGCTCGTGAGCTGGCAGTGGTACTGGGAGAAGCGTCACTAGATGAGTCAGATCGAGCCCACCTTAAGTTCGCTGATGCTTTCGAAGCTGAGTTCGTCGGACAGGGAGAATACGAAAACCGAACGGTAGAAGAATCACTAGATATTGGTTGGAAGTTGCTATCAATGCTACCAGTAACCTCACTGAAGCGTGTAAAACCAGCTGAAATTGAAAAGTGGATGCCGAAAAGCGAGCAGGTAACCGAAACCGCCGGAGCCTAGGCAAGCTTGCCTAGGTCTGGCCTAGGCGCATGAGAAATTATATTAAATCGTTACAATAAACTAATTAATCACCATGGCCATCCTTAAAGTGAATCCAACTAGAGTATCCTTGCTCAGATTGAAAAAGGAACACAAAGTTGCAAAAAAAGGTCATAAACTTCTTAAAGATAAGCGAGACGGGCTCGTGAAGAAGTTTATGAGTGTGATTTATGAAACCAGAGATCTTAGGGTTTCAGTTGAAGAGCGGTTGGGTTCAGCTTTCGATTCATATACTCGGGCGACTAGTATGACTGCTTCAGCGGCCCTTAACACAGCACTAATGTTACCTAACGCCAAAATTGATTTGGATGTAGAGGTGAAGAGTGTAATGTCAGTAAAGATTCCAGAGTTTAAGGTAGAGAAGTCTGGCTCAGCTTTCTCATACGGAATGCTAGAAACTACCGGAGACCTAGACAACGCGATGGTAAAGTTCGATATGGTCTTTGTAGATATTATTCGTTTGGCTGAACTGGAAAAAACCGCCGAGAACTTAGCCGAAGAAATTGAAAAGACACGACGTAGAGTTTCGGCCCTGGAAAATGTCAGAATTCCTAACTTGGAAGACACTATCAAGTTCATTACTATGCAACTAGATGAAAGAAATCGTGATGCAGTGGTGTCGACTATGCGAGTGAAGGCGATGATTCTCGCCAAAGAGGAGGCTGCTCAAAACAGCTAGATTGGCGAATTCCAGTCAGTACCTGTCCCGAGGATGGACCTCGGGATAAACAAAACCGCTAGCTATAGCGGTTTTGTGGTTTATTTGGCAGACGTGACCTAGTTTACTGGCCTAGCTTCCTCCTCAGTTTCACTTATTTCATCAACCTCATCTTCGGTCGAAGTACTATTGTTGTTAACCCCTTCATCCTCAGAGTCAGCATCTTCACTTGCTTCTTCGGTAGTGTCATCATCAGTCTCTGTTACCTCATCTTCAGTGTCATCCACAGTATCCTCAGTAGAAGTGCTGGTGTCATCAGTGTCTGTTTCGTTTTCTTCTTCAGCTATTATTTCTTCGATTTGATCATCCAACTGTTCATCTGGCACATAATCTTCAACTACTTCTTCAATATTGTCCTCCACTATATCGATTGTTCCGACAATTTCTGAGCTGATATTTTTAACGCTACCACCTTTGCGAGTTTTAGTTTTAGCTACCACTTCTGTTTCTACCGCCTTATCATCAATTACTGACAAGGTTGCTTGATAGGTAACTAATATATTTTTTAGTCTATCCAAGCCTTCCGATAGTTGTTTTTGTTGAGCTGGTGTTAATTTAGCTTTTTCAGAACTGGAAATTGAAGCGTTGATTGAGTCTAGGCGAGCTAGAATTTTTACCTTGGCTTCGGTGGCTTGTGCTTCGGTTAGGGTGCCTGATTCGACTGCTAAATCTAGTTCGGCGAGTTCGTTTTCTAGTTGAGTAATTTCATTATCTACCGTCACCACATACTCAGCTGTATTTGAATTATTTAGTGTAAAAATACCGACTACTATTATGATAGCCAGTAACACACCGATATATATTATATTTTTCATGGTTAATTAAATTTATATTATTAACTCTTCTTTAAGTGTTTATACTTCATTGGAGTGTCATAATCTTCATATATAGACGTAACAGCAAAACAAAACTTTCATCTAAAATTAACGATACTCTCGTTTGTCAAAAAAACAAGTATTTGCTACCAATCAATTTCTGACAAATTGTTATTTTTTAGGTAAGTATTGGTCTTACTAAAGTGTTTGCATCCGAAAAAGCCTGAATGGGCAGAGAAGGGGGAAGGGTGTGGGGCCTCTAGAACTAGGTGTTTCTTTTTATCAATTAAGTTTGATTTAGAGCGGGCAAAATTACCCCAGAGGAGGAAGACAACATGCTCTTTTTTGTCTGAAATTTTTTTAATGACTGCGTCGGTGAAGGTCTCCCAGCCGAGACCTTGGTGCCCGCCGGCTGTGCCGGCGGGCACTGTCAAAGTGGCATTAAGAAGTAATACACCTTGTTTGGCCCAGCGCTCCAAGTTGCCGCTTTCGGGAATCTCGGTACCAATGTCATTCTTAATCTCCTTATAAATATTTTGTAGTGACGGGGGTATTTTGACTCCGTCTGGAACTGAAAATGACAAACCGTGAGCTTGTCCAATGCCGTGGTAAGGGTCTTGACCCAAAATCACCACCTTCACTTCATCGAGTGGAGTGAGATTAAAAGCATTAAAAACTAGTGAGGCAGGAGGGTAGATTGGTGGTTCGTTAAGTAAATAGCTTCCTTTTACTTCAGCTGAAAGTTGTTTAAAGTAGTCTTTCTTAAATTCTTCACTGAGCGTGGTTTTCCACGAGTCTTCGATGGTCACATTCATAGAGCGATTATACTAGAAACATGTTAAGTAACACAAAGGAATTTAGAACTCGCAGCATAATCAAAGCGTTGACCTGGCGAGCAATCGCCACGAGTACCACTATGGCGCTAGCTTATGCAGCAACGGGAGATTTAAAGCTAGCTGGGGCCATCGGTGTGGCAGATGTGATAATTAAACTAGCTTTCTACTACTTCCACGAACGAGCCTGGGGCCATGTTGAGTGGGGGAAGTCTATAGCGCGTTCTTAATTTAAATGAGAAAATTAAATCTTATCATATATGATAAGATTTCATTTTTAGATTTTTTATTTTTGACACTTAGGACAGTAATGAGTACCACGGCCAGCGCACCGAGTCTTCTTTATTTCAGTGCCACAACGTGAACATTTTTTACCTTGTTGGCCGAAGACCTGCAGGTAGTCGGTAAAGTTACCATTTTCGCCCCCAGTGTCTTTAAAGTGTTGAAATGTTGTGCCACCGACAGCGATACTTTCTTTCATGACGTCTCCAGAGGCGGCCGCTAAAGCGGCCGCCTCTTTCTTGGTCACCTTATCAGCCCTCCGCATCGGACTTACCTTAGCTCGCCATAGCGCTTCGTCAACGTAGATATTTCCCAGGCCTGCAATGAAAGATTGATCTAGCAGAGCCGCCTTTACTGGTGTCTTTCTTTTTTTTAACTTTTCATAAAACCAGTCCGCATCAAAATCTTCATAAATCGGTTCAGGTCCAAATTTTTTCTTAGCTATGGCAACTTCTTCGGCATTGGCAAGTTTATTATATCCAAAGAGGCGCATGTCATTGAAGTATAGGGAAGTATGGTCGGTAAAATGATAACCAACTCGTGTATGCTTCATCGGCAGGTCCATATCAGCTTCAGTCATGGAGTGGCCGCCGCCAACCACGCCACTCATATCGACGTAGAAGAACTGCCCGGTCATTTTAAGGTGCGCTAGCAAAAATAAATCTGGTTCTTTTTTAAAGGAAAAAATCATCAGCTTTCCAACGCGGTCAATATCTCCAATTGTTTTTCCGCTTAATTTGTCTTCAATTTCTGGGTTATTTTCTACCGATTTACCATGAAAAACCTCGACTGAGTCGATAGTTTTGCCAACTACTTTGTGTTTAAGTTGCAGTCGAACTGTTTCTACTTCAGGGAGTTCTGGCATATTTGCATTGTACCCAAGTCCACAAAAAAAGCGAAATCTTGAGATATTTTTGAGATATATTGTATGCATGAGAAAAAGAAGAAAGAAATTTACTCATGCGAAAAAGAAACGTTATGAAGTAATGTTCGAGTTTCTTTTATTTGGTATCGTAATTGGCGTAACTGAAGATTTGGTGGCAGTCCATATCACTACTGGAGAAACTATTACTTGGACGATGGTGGGCATTGTTATTTTACTAGCCATCCCATTTGCAATTGTTGGCGAACTAATCGCCGACCATGTAGATTTTGTTAAGGTTTATGAGCGCATGACAGGAAAAAGGAGATAGTAAGATATATGAAAATAGTGACAGTGAACGACAACGGGCAAAAAAACTACGTATACGAGCTGTCTGAACCAATAGGAAAAAATTTTGACTCAGAGTTTAAACCACACCTAACTCCCAAAGAAATGCTGGAACTAGGTGTTTTTGGTGGTAATTATTTCTTTGAAATGCCAGCCGAGTTTCCACAGAGTTGGTTCAAGAAAGCTAAGATATCTAAAACAGGGAAGGCAGAGAAAGATTTAAATTACTTTGGAGTAAATGCTAGTCAGCCACTAGAGGTATGGCAACAGAAAGGTTGGATTAATAAGGATGATCCGTTAGGTTGGTTTCAGTGGTATTGTCGGTATTACCTAGGGAGACGACATGAAGACGATGAACGACAAATAAAACGTTGGAAGGCTATAAATCGTCACATTGCACAAGTGGTACACAACTGCCGGCCAGGTGACTTTTCCTGTCGACCGCGCCAAAAACAAGCTATTTTACACTGGGCATACGATTCTAGA
The DNA here is from genome assembly GCA_020428815.1 of Candidatus Kaiserbacteria bacterium. Lineage (GTDB taxonomy): Bacteria > Patescibacteriota > Minisyncoccia > Phycocordibacterales > UBA918 > OLB19. The sequence goes on along the minus strand of JAGQMC010000028.1, from coordinate 25,495 downwards.
AAACTGTAGTCAATCTATCTTAGTGACACCTTCATGTATTTTCATGTGGCAGTTGGCACAGACCAGAATGCACTTATCTAACTCAATTTTTATTTTATCCCATGACCTTGTCAGTCCTCTAGCAGACAACCCAAAGTCTTTTTTGGTTGGATCAAGGTGATGGAAGGAAAGTGCCCTTTGGCACTTTTTATACCCACAAAGTTTACATTTTCCACCGCCGTAGTCTACAGCTTGTTTTCTTAACTTTTTCCTTCTTTCAGACGCAGCTTTCTTTAAGTACTCTGCTCTGTCAGCGTAGGTACGTTTATCTTTTGGTATACACAGTTGTGTATACCATGAGTTAATATTCAATATTGCTGTTGAAATTGCACGTAAAAACCTGTAAGATAGGCGAACTCATTTGAGTAACAATTAAATATTCCGCAGTAGCTCAGTGGTAGAGCAGTTGGCTGTAACATTGAACAAATGTTCTAAATAGCAGCCTCACACAGTAATGTGTGTTGCAAACGAGGTGAATTGCTGGAACCCCAAACGTTCAGTCGTGGGCAATCAGCAGCCAAGTCTCATTTTGAGAAAGGTTCAGAGACTATCCTTTATGGAGTAGCCCCAGAAATGGGTCGAAGCGCCTCGCATCCCCAGTGGATGATGATATAGTCCACCCCGTGCAGAAACGCATGGATAAGTGTAACCAATTGGTCGTAGGTTCGAATCCTACCTGCGGAGCCAGACGAAGCATTCTTAGAACTAAGGGCGCTTTTTGGTACAATAACTCTATGGAATATATTGTATACATTTTGCACTGGGGTTCACCGATTGGTATCGGACTCTTCTTTTTCTTATCAGCAGCTGGCACGGGGATTCTTTTTTGGGGCCTGGGTTGCTTCAATAAGAACAAAAAATAATGCGGGCAGTTATTGCAAATGGCTACGGTGTACCAGAGGTCTTGAGTGTACAAGAAGTCCCAAAGCCAAAACCGAAAAGTAACGAAATCTTGGTAAAAGTAAAGGCAGCATCACTCAATTCTGGTGATGTACGAATGCGTGCACTTGATGGTGGTGATGGGGTGAAAGGTTTTGTAGCCAAGATTGTAATCCGTTTATTGGTTGGGATTACCAGACCAAAACGAATTCCAGGCAGTGTTCTAGCAGGAGAGGTGGTAGAGGTGGGTGATGATGTTGCTCGTTTCAAGGTTGGTGACGAGGTGTATGCAATGGCTGGTTTTCGTTTTGGGGCTTTCGCGGAATATTGTGTATTGCCTGAGGATGGTACCATTGCTCTCAAACCTAAGACGGCAAACTTTGAGGAAGCGAGCACTTTACCTTTTGGTGGTAATACAGCTTTTTACTTTTTGCGTAAAGCTGGGACTGGTAAAGGTAAGAAGGTGCTTATATATGGCTCGACTGGTGCGGTCGGCACCTCAGCGGTGCAGGTAGCTAAATATCTTGGGGCTGAAGTGACGGCAGTAAGTGGTCCTGATGGTATGGAACTCACCAAACAGCTTGGTGCTTCTACGGTCTACAACTACAAAGAAACTCCACTGGAAAATATAAATGGAAAATTTGATGTGGTTTTCGACGCCGTCGGGAAGATTTCAAAAAAGTCAGCAGCTCATCTGATTGCCATTGGAGGTCACTATGTTACCGTCGACAGTCTTGATGTTGCAAAAGAAGCGTCCGCTGGTCTAGAGAAACTATCCGAGATGTATGACGCAGGTAAGTTGGTTGCAACCATCGATAGGATCTATGATTTAGATCAAATTGTCGAAGCGAATCACTATGTTGATTCAGGACGAAAGAAAGGCAGTGTTGTCATACGAACTGCCTAGTTAGTTTTGAAATGACCAATTTTTCCTTAAATTGATTGTAACTAGTCAGTAATACGATATTATTAATCAGGTCCAGTCTATACACTACATAGGAGGTGGACAATGAGTACCTTGAAAGAATTGCTTAGGTTTACTCCTAAGTTAGGTGTTGAGTTCGGCTCAGCGGCGTTTGAGATGACCTTTTTTGGCAGACTATCGCATGGCATATAGCCAAAGGGGATATCAAAAGAGGAAACGGACAGCCAATTTTGATTTTGCCTGGTTTTACGGCCACAGATGGTTCGCTAATTTTTCTGGTTTGGGCATTGCGGGCTTTGGGTTACACACCCTATACCTGGAAACAGGGAAGAAATCATGGACGGTTTGAAGAGTTTCGGCCCAAGCTACTTGAGGTTTTTTACGACATCCACAGAAAGCACGATTGTCCTGTCGAGCTAATTGGTTGGAGCAAAGGTGGTCGAATGGCTTTAAAGTTGTCTAATATCCTCGGTGCAGATTATGTTTCTGGTATCGTCACTATTGGTTCACCGATTTGGCCCAACAGCCTACGTTCACTCGATGATATCCCCGGCTTTCTTCATGAGGGCAAGGAAACTTTTGTCGACAAATTGGCTTGCTTGATTCATAGCAAGGTTGGAAAAGGTCTGCAGGAAATAAAGCGAGATATCAGTACCATTATGCTCGAACTACAAAAACCTGCTCCGATGCCACCGGCCAACATATCCTACACCTCCATTATTGGTGGAGTAGATATGATTGTTCCGCGAGAAGATGCGCTTTTGCCAGACCATTTACTGCGTGAGTGGGTGCAAAATCAAATCGTGCTGGGATGCAGTCACGTGGGTCTTGGTTTATCTGGTCGGACAATCGTATACATTGCTCAGCATATTCAAAGTGACTATGAGCACTATTATGATGAGCATGAAATGTTGTCAGCCTGACTTAGTGTATCTGTACTCTAAAGACCCTGCGTTTTAGCAGGGTCTCATTATTATTAGTCAGTAAATCTTTTTCTTAGAAAACACAACTCTTGTTATACTAGATAGATGAATAATTATGAATGTACACCTTTGGTTCAAGAAAATGGTGATGAGACAAATTTTAATATTACAGAGTGTATTTTAGAAAATTCCAGTGAGACGATTTTAGAAATGAGGGTTGATGAGAAGTTGGTTGGTACAGCAGAGATATTTTTCCATGATTTACCAATACCACATTACAAATTGAGTGAAATATATATAAACCCAGACCAACGAAGTCATGGGTATGGAGCAAAATTGATGAAAGCTTTGGAAGAGAAAATTAGCACTGAGAATGTATCTGGCCTATTGTTTGATGTGGTTGGTATAAATAAAGCTAATGCTAAAGAGGCAGATGGGATGTACGAACGGCACGGTTGGATACCAGTACCTGGCCGAGATCATTACATGGCTTACAATTTACCGGAAGGGGTAGATGTTAGTGTGTTCTCAGTTATAGACAGACAGCAGGCAGCTTAAGTAGGGTGTTCCAATCTGTATCATGATAGGATAAAGAAGTCTTTTTTTTGGAGGGTGTATTATGCACACAATAGAGAAAGAAGAAGGAGGTTCTCTAGTTCTTCTTAAAACCTATCTCGACTTTGTAAATAACAGTGTGGGCACAGCTGCTTACCGTAACGTTCATATTGATAGGCAAGCAGGTGGTCAGATTGATGTGACAGATAACGGTGATTTGTCTTGTGCGTATTTTGTATCTTCAGTACTTCGACACTTTCACCTAATAGAGGGTGGTTTTTATACCACGATTGATTTTACGGTAGAAGATATGTTGCGGTCTGGCTGGGTAGAGTCATTGCGACCGGCTGCTGGAGTAGTGGTGGTGTGGTCCAGTAAGATGTGTTCAGACGGTCCCCATAGACATATTGGTATATGTGTTGATTGTGAGTGGGCTGTCAGCAATTGTCCGGTTGGCCGATCACCGAGAAAGCATGGAGTCTACGAACTACTTACTGAAGGAGGGGCGTTGAGGGAGGTAGATGCTTTTTACACGCACCCGAAACTAGGTATTTGAATTACGTCGCACCGTCAGGTGCGACTTTTTACTGTAATGAGTATGATAACTATTTTGACATTGTACTATCTAATGGTATAGTTTTGCCGGTGCCGACAGGTTGTTGGCCGTTGTTAATTGAAAAAGGAGCTAAAAGTGAAGACATTAGGCGTTCGGACGGTATCGCTAACTGAAGCTATGGGTGAAGTTAGTGAACGCCTCAGACGAGAAAAAAGTTTGGGGGACAGGCCAGTTTGCTATTTACCTGGTAACTGTGGGCGAATCAATGCGGTTGAAGAGTGGATTTACAATCATGCATCAGAGATTTCCGGTACTTATGCATTTCAAACCCTGTCTATGGGACCAGCCGAAGGTTGGGAGCGGGCAGTGGCAGGAGGTGTAATACCGGTCACTCCCTTTATCGGGGGTGGACTGAGAGACTTGGTTAATCGCGGGTTGGCAAAAAACATCCGCTGCAACTTAAGTCAGGTGCCACGTTTATCTCGTGGTGATGCTTGGCGAGCGGATGTAGCATTTGCTCATTGTTCTCTACCTGATAAAAAGGGTCGAGTAACTCTTGGTCTCAACGCTGGTCTGGATTACACTCCAGTTAAGGAAGCGCGCTTTCGGGTAGCGGTGGTTAACGAAAATGTTCCGCATTGGCACATCGGTATATATACCGATGCAGAAACCGGTAAATCAGTTGAAGTTGGGTGCGCAATGCATCTGTCTGAATTTGATTTGGTGGTACAAATCAAGGAAGAGCTTATGGCTCATACCATGGTGCCAAAGGAAAGTCAGCGTGCTAAGGCTACTATGGTCGCCGAGCATATCCTCGACTATCTGCTGGAAGAAACTGAAGACCAATGTTTGCCACATACGCTCCAGCTTGGCATTGGGACAATCCCAAATGCTGTAGCGGAGCTTATTGCTAGCAAAGGTTTGTCAGTGTCTGGTATTTGGTCAGAGATGTTTTCTGACGGCGTGTTACAGCTGTATAAAAATAATCAAATCAAGGGTCTTGACGGCACGTATCTGCGCAACAAGGCAGTAGTTGGTTTTGTGGTTGGAAGCCTGGAGTTGTACAAAACCATGGCCAACAATCCACATTTTGCGGTTGTGCCACAGGAGTATGTCAATAATCCAGCTGAGATAGCGCGAAACCCGTATATGTGCAGTATCAACAGCACATTGAGTATTAGCTTAACGGGTGAAGTGGCGGCGGCTACCATTGGCAAGAAACTACATAGTGATGTCGGTGGTCAGTTTGACTTTGCTTACGGCGCAAGCTTGAGTGAGGGAGGAGTGTCGTTTATTGCTCTTTCGTCTACTGCTCAGTTGAGAAACGGAGCGGTAGAAAGCAAGATTGTTGCTCATCATGAGGCTGGTGCCCATCACACCATCGGTGCAGATTTGCCAGTGGTAGTGGTGACCGAGCGTGGTTGTGCCGATTTGCGTTATTTGGACGACACAGACCGGGTGAGGGCGATGATTCGTGTCGCTGACCCAGGCTTTCGTCGGCATCTTATAAAAGAAATACAGAAGATGCCGGCTTTGCAGGGGATTGAAGTTATGAATCCTCGCCTAGTGACTTTGCGCAACGGAACTCGAGCTATCTTACGTCCCGCTACGCCAGAGGATATTACCAAAGTCGATGCTTATATCAGGTGTCTTAGTACCGATGATATCGGTACTAGATACATGATGACCACGACCGTGGAAGCACTAACCTCGGCTGCGCGACTCAAGGAGCGCTATGGTGATTCTTTGGATTACATCGATCATGCTGCTTTCATTCTGGAAGCTAAGGAGGAGATTCTCGGCATTGCTCACGCCTTTGCCATGAGAAACGATCAAGGTTGGTCTGAAGAAAAAGAAGGTTGGTACGAAGTAGCTTTTTCGCGGCGAAGTGATTTGGAGGGACAAGGGATAGGTTCCTATCTCATGGACTACTTGTTGGAGTGGGGTTATAAAGAGCCGGAGGTGCAACACTTCCACGCAACCACTTATCGACAGAAGAATCCAAAAATGCGGTATCGCTTTGAAACCTCAGACTTTGTTAGTTCCGTCAACTCTGAGGACATTAGCGAAGTCTGCTATGACAAAGACATGACTAATCCAGCTCCTTCAACAAATAACACCGACCGCAAGGTCGCTTGATCTTTCTGAACCCCGGGCTAAGGCTCGGGGTTTCTTTATTAATCAAGTAGTTAGAAGTTTGTTATAATTTTTTTATATGAGCAAAATAAGTGAGCAAACACAACTGGTTGAGGCAGAAATACGTAAATTAGAAGACATGGGCGGTTCGTTGTCTGGTAAAGCCAAGAAACTACGGGATTCTGCTTTTACACGGTTCCCAGTGGTGTTCATGTTACTGTCCACTTTTGGTTTAGTGGCTACTTTGTATGGTTTTGAAAAAGTGATTGATGAAGTTGGTTTTTTTGCTAGTCACCCAGAAATGATTTTGGTGGTTGGTTTAGTGACTTTGGCGTTTACTGGCACCTTGTATCGAAAGCTAAATTAGATTAGTGGATTTGTGTTTTAGAGTCGTTTGCTAATGTGTGTTGGCGGGGAATTTGGAACAAAAATATTAATTTGACACATGCTTGATGTGTTTTGGGGTAATTATGCTTGAATGGCCCTGTCTTTAACTGCGTAGTATAATGTGAAGGAGGTTACCAAGTATCGATAATAAATAAACAAAATGTTAACACTGTACTCAAAGTCTACCTGTCCATTTTGCCAGAGAGTAATCCAGATGGCCGAAAATCTTAAAGTCAATCTGGAAATAAAAGACGTTGCAGAAGATGGAGCTGCTATGGCTGAGTTATTGGATAAAGGGGGTGAGAAACAGGTGCCATTTTTAGTTGATTCAGAAAAGTCGGTAACCATGTATGAATCGAGTGATATTATCGAATATCTGCGAGATAACTATGCGAATTCTGGCGTAGATGAGGTGGCTAAGCCGCGTATTCACGTTGGTGGTTCGACCTGTGAATCTTGCGAAGGTTAGTAGTTTTAAGTTCATATCAACATGACATTTCCAAGTATCAACTACAAATTTAATGACCTTGAAGAAGCTCAGGCGCTGACTGATTTGGTAGAGCAGAAATATGCTGCTCTAGCAAAGTACTTTGGCGGGCATCAGTCTTCTGCTTGTGAGATTGTGTTTAGTAAAACAGCACCCCAACAGAACGGTGAAATATACAAAATGGAGGCAATGCTAGTGATTGATGGTAATTCGTTTAGAGCTACTGCGACAGAAGAAAGTTTTGAGAAAGCGATTGATGAGGTGAAATCAGAATTAGATCGGGAATTGCGCCAAGCTAAAGAAAAACAGGCTGATTTAGAAAAACAGGCTGGTCGTGAAGTTAAGGAAGCAATGATGACGGAATAAGGGAGTAAGTAAGCTAAGAAAAAGCCGGCAGGAACGAAGTTCCTGCCGGCTTTTTTCATTTATCCAACCTGCCCAGAATCAGTTTATTTATTATTTAAATGGTGTATTATCAGATAGGATGCCGTTTTGCATGGTTGTACTTTTGTTCTCCGGTATCTTTCCTATAAACCAACTGAGAGGAAGTCGCTATGTTTCAAGCGAGACGTTTGTTAACGCCACTCCTGCTCTCAGCATTCGCGATAGTGTGGAGCTCTGGCCTTTCGGCCATGTCCATGCCCGTTGCGGTTGCGGGAGACTACGGGAGTACGGTGGCTAGTGCCACACCCATGGAAGTGGGGTGGTATAAAATCTCCGACCACAACCTCATGCAGGTTGTTCTGACGGCTGATTCGATTGTCGCGCCCGATGTCATCACTGTCGCAGGAGCTGATCTGCAGGAAACATACCCACCTGCAGTCGGTAACGATAACCGCGTCTACACCGCTGAATCTGACGCAACCTTGAGTTACATCGGCCTGACCGGCCTTTCCGCCACTGTCGCACTTGCCCTGCCGTCCCCAGGAGGTGACGGTCTTGCTACCGACATTGTCGCTGGGATTGATTTTTAACTCATCTGGGTACACTCCAGACACAAAGCCCTGCTTGCAGGGCTTTTTATATTTATGCTGTATTCTTTAAATAATCAGAAAAAGTAATTTCATTTTTTCCCTCTGGAATGACTGTTTTGAGGCTTAGTTTTTCATTTTCAATTAGAGCTGATTTTATTTTTACCCGTTTTCCGTTGTGTATAAAAAAAGTGTCCCCGATACCTTCAAACGCTTTGATTTTTTGTAGTAAAACAAGTGCTTCAGAACCACTTGGTAGATTCAATGGGTTTAAGTCCAGACGACTATCTTCTTTGGTCAGTCTACCGCAGTAGGTGGCGGTGTCATGGTCTTGCTCTTGCGGGTCGATATTGCCTGCCAGCCACTCTGGAATAACATCAGCTAGCAAGGTTCCGCCGGTGTGGGCGAGAGCCAAGTCTAACTCGGGTCCAGATACCGGCCAATTATCATCGGCAATCGGTACGTAAATTTGGTCTAGAATTGGACCATGATCCATTTCTTCATCCATTTGCATGATGGTTACACCGATGTCTTCTCGGAGGCCGTCTTTGATGGCAGTGCGAATAGGACTGGCGCCTCTTAGTTTGGGTAATAGTGAGGGGTGAACATTAAGGACACCATGCTTTGGTAACTCCAAACACCATTTGGGTAAGATAAAGTTATATGCTACTACTACAAACAAATCCCACTTTTCTTGATTTAGTCTAGTTAACTCACCCTCGTCTTTATATGAGGTTGGTTGAAAGGTTTCAATATTATTCTGCTCAGCCCACAATTTTACTGGCGGAGGAGTCAATTTTTGTTTTCGACCAACTGGTCGATCAGGGTTGCAGATAATCAGCTCTGGGGTGAGGCTGGCAGCTTTCAGCTCTTCTAAGACTGGAACGCCCAGTGGTTCACCGCCAAAGAAAACAAATTTAAGGGATGTTTTATTCATAGTTAAAGCTCTTCAGCTAAAGGCTTATCATCTTTATGCCAACATTTCTCAGCCCGATCAATAAAGAGAGTGCCGTCTAAGTGGTCACATTCATGTTGAAAAATTTGTGCCAGCAGTCCACCAGCACCACGTTCGAAAGGTTCACCATTTTCATCAATAGCACGCATGACTACGTTTTTGTGTCGCTTAACGACACCGTAGGTATTTGGAACTGATAAACAACCTTCTCCAACTTCGTGGGTTTTCTTTGAGGTCTTTACAATATGAGGATTAATAGCTACGACAGTTGGCAGTTCTCCGTCTCTCTCTTTATTTTGGTCTTCCACCAAAAAAATACGTTTGGCGACTCCAACTTGTGGAGCAGCAATAGCCACTGCAGCGTAACCGTCTACATTATAGGTCTTGATAGCAGTTCGCATCCCTTTAAGAATTTTAGCGACGGTACCATCAGCAAATTCTTCGGCTGTTACTTCTTCAGCAATGGAGTGTAAGGCAGGGTGGTTCTGGGGCACTAATTTGTTCATGTTGTTAATATAGCGTGTGCTGGTTAAAAGATAAAGGATATTTAGATCATCCAAAATCATTTTTTAGACAGTAATCATAAGTGTGAGGTTTTTATACTATTCGGTCTGGGTTAATCTGGATCTTTATGTATGGTGGTAAGCCACGTAATTTGGTAATAAATTCTTGATTTGTTTCCTTAATTCTAATCAAACCATGACGTTCAACTTTATCTGGTTGGTTATTAGGATTGTAATAAAACTGCGGATTATAGTCTGACAAAGCTCTACTAACATTCTTCTCAATATCTAAGACAGTTTTTTTATTACCCTGCCAAGTCAATAGTACGAAAGTGTAAAAAGGAGGGTATTGCAACATTTCTCTCAGGGCTATCTCTTCATCATAGAATCTCTCCACAGCTCCGCGGGTGGCGTGAATTAGTAAGTTGTCAGTTTCTGAACGAGATTGGACCAACACTTCCTTAGCGCTACACTCTCGTAGTCTGAGTAGTAGCCTGAACAGGTATTCATCAGCTCGCCAAGTGGGAATAGTGCGTGCGGCATCAAGTGAAATAATAGCGCTGACGTCTACACCACGGGATAAGAAAGGTAAAGCTACTTGAGTCCCAATCAATACTCCAGATTTTTTGGCAAAAAATTCTTCAACTAATTTAGTGGCCTGTTTAGCGGTAGGGGCAGTAATATTGTCGAGTAGGGTCACGTTAGAATCAGGCATGATTTTTTGCCATTCATCGTAAACTGATTGGATACCAATCCCACGCTCTCGCAAACGCCAAGAGCCACATTGGGGGCAAACGTCGGCGGCTCGTACTCGTTTACCAGAGGTACTGCTAATGAACCAACGCTCTTCCTCTCCGTTTTGTTGAGTGCGAATTAGTGAGTATGGCGTGTTAGAGTCAGGGCAGCGAAAAATATGACCACAATCAATACAAGCAACAACTGGGGCAAGACCGCGACGAGCTGCGTAAAAGAATACATGACCACGCGCTTCTAAAGCTCTTTCGACACTGGTAACTAATTCATTGGAAAATAGTTTAAAAGGTTGTTCAGGTTTGGGCTTGTCTTTTTGAGTGATAATTGAAAGGGGAGCGGTAAAGGCGATTCTCTTAGCATCTTCTCCATAGGTTAGGTATTGCTCCTGACGGCGTTTCACTTCATCTTCAGTGCGAGGGACAGTGTCACCTAGTAGGATAGAACGACCTGAAACTTTAGCGTAAGTGATGAGGGCGGTACGATGGTCTAAGTAGGGTCTTTGTCGCATCACGTAGTGACTGCTGGATGACTGTTCTATTACTATTGTCATTAAGTCACCGCGTTCTAAATAGGCGTGTGACGGGGTGGTGATAATGAGTTTAGCTGCAGTAGTATCTGAAAGCTTACGGTAGGCACCATCACGTTGTTTTTTGGTTTGGTTAGGTGAGAAAATAACAAGTCTATCTTCGATACCTTTCTGGAGTTCTTTCACTGTGTGTTCTACGTCAACCGCTGTTGGTACAACAATCATGATTGAACCTTTATGGGCAAAGGTAGTACGAATAAAGCTTTGATACGCTACGTACCGTTCATCTATGCGAGCGGTCAATACCTGCGGGGTTGTCTCTTCTTGATGAAGGTAAGTGTCAGATGGTGGATAAAGTCGTGAGCCGTTTCTAATATCAGTTGGTAGCAGTTGGAATAATAAAGCTCCAACAGTCGTTGGGTAAAGCTTGGTTAGTTCGGTTGCTGTACTTCGGATAGTTTCCGGTAACACTGCCGGATCTGGTTGTTGAGGGAGTTTACGTAATGAAAAAGTAGCGGCTTTCAAAGCGGTTTTAGTAGTACTAACTGGTCTAATTTCAGTCACGATGGCATTTTGAGTTTTGCCTCGAATCGGTACTTCAACAAAGCTGCCAATAGGGTATTCCACACTCGAGAAATATGACAGAGATTCAAGTTTAGTGCCGCGAATTAAGGGAGTAACTTGAACCACAAACATAAACAAGAATAAATTATAAGCATTATAGCAAAGGCGGTCTTTTGACAGAATTGTCAAAAGACCGCCTTTGTGGCCAGAGTAAGCTCAATATACTTGACAATTCAACAAAGAGTGGTTTACTTGAAAAAGTTAAAGGGAGGTGGTAGCTATGTTCATGATAGGATGGAATATCAGCAATTTCTTAGGTCTGCTGTGGTTTATACAGCAGCCAGAAATGGTTAGTCCAGGTTTTTCTGTTCAAGATTTTTCTTTTAAAAGAAAGGTTTTGGCTATTGTTTGGTTAGTATCAACTGTGTGTGGTTTATTGGCCGTACTGATTAACGTGCCCGTCTTTGGCCCACAATCCTTGCTGGATTTAAATGTCTTTGGCTGGTTGACTGTGTTTGGGGGAGGGCTCTTAACAGTTGGTGTGTGGCTGATTATACAGGCATGTCAGGCTCAAAAAAAGAAACCGGTGTCGCAGTTTGTCCAGAGTGGGTGGTTCATTATTTTTTCTTGGTTTATTCTGGTGTTGGGTGTACTCCTGTGCTTTACAGCATATTTGCTACGCGAGTAGCATACATACTGACACTACAATCGCCTCACAATCTGCGAGGCGGTTTTTTTAAAATTCGTCTAGATAGTCGATTGAGGCGCCGAGCGAAGCTAGGCGCTCAACAATCTTTTCGTAACCACGATTGATGCTGTAGATGTTTCGTAAGACCGATTCTCCTTTAGCGCCTAACATTGCTATCAGCAAAATTGTCGCTGGCCTTAGTGCTGGCGGGGCCACAATCTCGGTCGGACGTAGCGTGGTTGGGCCGTTAATGTAAATTCGGTGTGGGTCAGCGTAGACAGTTTCAGCTCCTAATTTATCAAGCTCAGTAAAGTAAATCGCTCTTTTTTCATACATCCAATCGTGAATTAAAGTTTGGCCAGATGCTTGGGTGCAGATAACAGCAAAGAACGGTAGGTTGTCAGCGTTGATACCTGGATAAGGTCTTGAGTGTATCTTATCAGCCACCGCTTTTAATTTGGAAGTTTTGGTGGTTATATCCACTAATTTCACTTGTCCATTATGACCAATGTAAGGTTTGGACTGGGTGTATTTAAAGCCCATTTTTTTTAGAGTTAGTAATTCCAACTCCAAAAATTCAATCGGACAACGAGTAATTTTAATGACAGAGTTAGTAACAATCGCAGTAGCTAGGAAAAACATTGAGTCGGTTGGGTCTTCAGCTAGGGTGTACTCAATATTGGTATTAATCTCTGGGACACCAGTAATGGTTAGTGAGGTGGTGCCGATACCTTCAATTTTTACGCCCAGTTGTTGCAAGAAAACACACAACTCTTGCACCATGTAATTAGCAGAGGCGTATTTTATGGTGGTAGTGCCAACATTGAGAGCAGCTGCTAGCACGGCATTTTCAGTAACAGTGTCACCAGATTCGTAGAGAATAATTTCTGCAGGTGTTTTGTGTTTAACGGATACTTCGTAGGAGTCATCAGTAGTCTTGATATCGACTCCAAATTCTTCCAAAGCGTAAAAATGAGGACGAACTGTCCGACTACCCAACTTACAACCGCCAGATTGCGGTAAAGAAAATTTATTAAGCTTGTGGATTAGCGGTCCTATAAACATTACGATGCTGCGAGTCCTTTCAGCTGCCTCGCGATCGATTTTGGCTAGATCAAACTTTTTTGGTGGTGTGATGTTGATGCTGCTGCCATGCCAGTCCACTTTTACACCAATACTTTCCAAAACCTCAACAATTCGATGAACTTCTTCTATTCGAGGCATACGATGCAGTGTTGTGGTCCCTTGATTCAGTAGTGAAGCACAAAGTAATCCAACCGCACCATTCTTTGAGGTGTTTGTCTCTATTGTACCTGATAGTTTTTTGCCACCAGTAATTCGAACGTTAACTGTACCGGGGGACAGAGTTATTAAGTTCTTACCTAAAGCTTTACTGATGCGTTTTAGCATGTCAGCACTGACATTTTGTTTGCCACTTTCTATTCGCGCAACCGCACTTTGGGTAGTGCCAATCTTTTTTGCTAGTTCGGTCTGGGTTAAACCGATGGTCTCTCGTAAATCTGTGATTTTGTCTCCGATATGTTGCATATGAACTTAATATAGCATAAACGCTATACGGAAAGCACTATTAATGTTTAGATTGTGTATTTCTATAAAACGGGTACTATTGTCCTACATGTTTGGCAATTTAACTCCAAAAGTTGGAATTGATTTAGGTACGACCAGCATTTTGGTATTTGTACCCGGACAGGGAATTGTCCTTAATGAACCATCAGTAGTTGCCGTATCAGACGACAATAAAGTACTAGCAGTGGGTACTGAAGCTAAACTCATGATTGGTCGTACTCCAGAAAATATACGAGCTTATCGTCCGATGAAAGACGGTGTGATAGCCGATTATCGAGTGACTGAAGCGATGTTGCGTTATTTTTTGCGCAAATCAATGAGTCGCTATCACTTGTTGCGTCCAGACGTAATGGTGTCGGTGCCAGCTGGGGTAACTTCAACTGAGCGGCGGGCAGTGGTAGAAGCAGCTATTAAGGCCGGAGCAAAGAATGCTTTTGTAGTAAAAGAGCCAATTTTGGCTGCCATTGGTGCCGGAGTTCCAATCTATGAACCACAAGGGCATATGATTGTTGATATTGGTGGAGGAACTATCGATGCAGCGGTGATTTCTCTGGGTGGAATTGTGGCGGCCAACTCAGTTAAATGTGCTGGTAACCGTATTGATGCTGCAATTATTGATTATGTAAAAAAGACTAGAAATTTATCAATTGGTGATAAAACAGCTGAAGAAATTAAAATTATAGTTGGTTCAGCCTTGCCGTTAGAGGAAGAATTATCAATGGAAATTAAAGGTCGAGATATGGTGACCGGCTTGCCACGCACCACTGAAATCAAAAGTAATGAAGTGGTGAAAGCTATCAATAAAGAACTTCGAGAAATGATAAAGGCAATCAAAGATGTGTTTCAAAATACGCCACCTGAGCTAGCGGCCGACATCATTGACGGGGGAATTATTATGACCGGTGGTACTTCACAACTAAGGAACTTCCCAGAGCTCATCAGAAGAAGAACGGGAGTGAAAGCTTACGTAGCCGACCAAGCACTGTTTTGTGTGGCTAAAGGTACTGGTACTGCCCTTGAGCATTTAGATGTATACAAACGCGCCGTCCTCGCCAAAAAATAATCAATCACCATATTTTGGACAGCTACTTTGTTGCGTTTCGGCAATCGAGCGCTCACCGCACAATCAGTACGGCTTAAAAATTTTTCGCTCATCGCCTTACAGGCGCAGTACACCTTGTCAGTATTTTGTTCATAAACTCCAAAATACTAGGCAAGGTCTTGCGAAAGTCTCACAGACTTTCTCACCTCGAACTTGCTAGATTTTCTGTGGCACTTGAAATTGGTATTGACCCATCTAATTTTTGTAATATAGTTTAGTTTGAATTAATTGTTCTGGACTTCAGGGGAGGAGTCATGTCACAATCTAAAATCGATAAGATTAAGAAAATAGTCGAAGAGGCCCTGTCTGAGTATGGTGTTATATCTGAAAGAATAATCGAACATGGATATGATGGTGTTGAATCTGGTCCGGTAGAGTTCGAAAAATGGGCTGGTTGTTACGGGATTGAATTCAGTGAAGGAATTCAATATTTAGCTCATCATGACCCTGAGAGATTTGCAAATGCTGTCTGTATCGAATTTTCTCGGCGCGGCAATTACCGCTGGTATTACTATAAATAGCTTCTCGACATGCTGCTAACCACCTAGGGTGCAATCATTGTGCGTTAGGCGGTTTTCTTTTGTTTAAAATTATTGGGGGATTAGGTGAATTTTGCTAACTATATTGAGTTAAAATATGGTTAATGGAAAGTGGGCCAACTAAATTTTCCTCGCCAGAGGAGGAGATTGCTTTTTTGAGACGTAAGATTGCCGAACGAGAACGGGAGCTGTTAGACCGTACACCTGAAGTTGATAATGCTGACGTTGAAACTATTGGTAAGGAAGAAATCAGAGAATATGTCAGTTTTACCCCTCAAACTATCCTTGACCCCAGCTACGAACTCAAGGGTGAAGAACTGGCTCAGTCGGTAGAAACAGTTGAGACCTCATATGACCCAGTAGAGGATGTTTTGCAGCTTGCGATGGAAAAAGGGATTCACAACGCTTTATCGGTATTGGATAAAACAAACAATGCATACGTGATAGATGAGGTGCACCGAAAATTGATTGAACAGATTAAAGGTGGGGTAGAGCCGCCAAATTTAAAGGAAGGTGTGCCGCCTTGGCATGTCTTACATATGACATTGTATGAAGTAACTTTTCCTGCTAACCCCGAGGAAGAGGAGTCTTTGTCTGAATTGACTGGGGCGATGGAGCAGCTGCTCTTAGGGTTACGTACTATCGGTGAAGCCAAGCAAGGTAATCATTTTGCACTTGAAATTGCCGTTGCGAATAAATCTGACGATATTGTTTTTTACGTTGCGGTGCCAAATGAGTTTAGAAGCTTGTTTGAAAAACAGACCTTGTCATTATTCCCACAGGCAGTTTTGTATGAACAGGCCCACGACTACAATATCTACATAGATGGTGGGCACACTTTGGTGGCCGATGTAGGACTGAAGAAAGATGCTGTATATCCCTTAAAAACACAGGAAGAATTTTCTGTTGATCCCTTGGCGGTAATTATGAATGCGTTCTCAAAAATTGAGCACGAAGGGGGAGCGGCAGTCCAATATATTGTCCGTCATCCTCGGAAGAATTATCGTAAGACCTATGACGATATCAGAAAAGCTGTCGAAAAAGGTACGACACCAAGGGAAGCCATTGCTCGCAGTACTATCACTGGTGAGGTCTTTCATACGCTCAAAGAAGGTTTGTTTAATGCTAATAAAAGTAAAGAAGAGCTTGATGAAATAAAAGCCAAAGAAGAAGTTGATAATGAGGCGGTTGAGTTATTTAAGAAAAAGATTAACTCAGACATAATCGAAGTTAATATTCGCATTGTTGTATCCGCTAAAGATTTGCTGACAGCCGAAAGGATTTTGTTTGAGTTGCAATCAGCTTTTAATCAATTCGATTCGACTAATGGTAACCAGATTACCTTTAGGGTTGAGAAAGGAGTTCATCTGCGACAAGCGCAGAGAGCTTTCTCGTTTCGTCAGTTGTCAGAAAAGACCTTGTTACCACTCAACCTGACTGAGTTTGCAACCTTGATGCATTTCCCTGGTAAAGAAACACATATTGCTCCGCAGTTTAAACAGTCACACAGTAAGACGGCACCGGCCCCAACTAACATGCCGGTTGAAGGAACTCTACTTGGTATTAATAAGCATCGTGGTATCGATAAAGAAATTTATGTTACAGAAATGGACCGCATGCGTCATTTTTATGTGATTGGACAGACTGGTACTGGTAAATCAGTTTTCTTACAAAACATGATAGTGCAAGATATCCAAGCTGGAGCTGGTGTTTGTATGATAGATCCTCATGGTACTGACATCGAAGAGGTGTTAGGTGCCATTCCGCCCGAACGACAGCAAGATGTTATTTATTTTGATCCTTCAAGATTGGATCGAGTGATTGGTCTGAATATGCTCGAGTACGATATAAACAAGCCGGAGCAAAAAACGTTTGTGGTCAACGAGCTTTTGTCTATTTTTAAAAAATTGTACGGTGACAATCCCGAGTCCATGGGTCCAATGTTTGAGCAATACTTTCGTAACTCGACCATGTTGGTGATGGAGGATCCGGCTAGTGGCAACACTTTGATGGATATCAGTCGGGTAATGTCAGACGCCCGTTTTCGCCGACAAAAATTATCGGTAGCCAAGGAACCTACTACCATCCAATTTTGGCGAGAAATTGCCACCAAAGCGGGAGGCGAAGCCTCTTTAGAAAATATTGTGCCGTACATTGTCTCTAAAGTGGATCCACTAACTGCCAATGATTACATTAGACCAATCATTGGCCAACAGCACAGCTCGTTTAATTTTAGACAGATTATGGATGAGCGGAAGATTCTCTTGGTTAACTTATCCAAAGGTCGTTTAGGTGACATCAACGCCAATCTCATTGGTATGATTATTGTCGGAAAGATTTTGATGGCAGCTTTATCGCGAGTGGATGATCCGACCAAAAGTTTCCCGCCGTTTTTCTTACACATTGATGAGTTTCAAAATATTTCTACGCCGGCTATCGCTTCTATTTTGTCTGAAGCCCGCAAGTACAAGTTGGGTCTTACCATGGCCCATCAATTTATTGCTCAACTAGATCCGGTTATCCGAGACGCTGTATTTGGTAACGTAGGATCATTGGCTGCGTTTCGGGTTGGTAGTGAAGACGCTGAACAATTAGAGTCACAGTTTGCACCGACATTTAGTCCGAGTGATTTAATGAATACTCCAAATTGGAATGCCGCTCTACGAGTGTTGGCTAACGGAACTCCAACCATACCATTTAGTTTGGCTGCCAGTGCTCCGCCGGAAACCAATCTAACTTTAGCCAGCACATTAAAAGAACAGAGTGTTGCTCAGTACGGCCGACCGCGTGACGAAGTAGAAGCGGAAATTCAAGCTCGTTATCATAAACCGGTGCCACCAGTACCGCCGAATCCAGCCTTGGGTTAAAATGTGTCTAGTCATGTCTTTAAATACTATTGGTAACAACAGATTAGAAATTCATTCCGCTGATGAAGAGCGAGGGGATTCAGTGATGGTCAGTGGTGAAGGTTATGAGCAGTTAGATTTGTCAGATGCTAAAGATATTACTGAGTTTAGAAATAATATAGATAATCTTTATGTGGCAGCAACAGAATTAACGGCTACAGCAGAGAAGGATAGTTATCGCTTGGTGGCTTTTGAAGATGTGACGGGGGAGCAAGTCTTTGAGTTGTTGCATAAAAAATATTCCCTCATTCAGACTGAGATCGACAAATTGGAGGATGACATACTTGGTAATGAAGATGTTCGTGAAGTGCAGGTACTCTATAATCACATTAATCTGCTTTACAATCACATTTACAACGCATATGGCAGCTCAGTCAGCCAGATATCTAGGAAAAACCCAGAGGAGATAATCGGTTACTTTAAATCAAAAGGTAAACAAATGGTGATTGAGGCAGCTAACGATGAAGGGGAAATCGCTATCACTGTAGCTAAGCGTACAGAAAGCACGCTGGCTGAAGAAACTAAAAAAACTACTACCCCCAATCTATTTACTCCCCAAAGTGTTTTAGACCCCAATAGGGCTCCGATTGGGCAGTTTGGTAGCCGGGGCATCAAGAGTCAATTAACTCCAACTAACTTTTCACATCTGTACCCAGTTGATGAGGTACACGAAGAAACTTCTTTGACTAAGAAATATCTTTCGGACCACAAGTCAGTGTCTTACTTGGCGCAGTTCTTTAGTACGCCAGCCGCTTTTGAAAAAATTCTTGATAGCAATATTTCACACCTAGAAAATAGAGCCTATGACCGACTAGAAGGTTGGTTTAATACGCAGTACGCTAGCCCTTTCGCCTACTTACAAGATTTTCGTTTAGATGAAATCTATACTTTATCGAAGCAGGATGATCGACGAGATGTGCTTGGTAAGGAAAACATAAAGTATGACGCCTTTCTGCTTTGGGTAGATAAAATACCAGAGATGTTAGATTTGGTGGAAGCTACAGACCAAACAACTTTAGGTGAATTGTATGCTAAATGGATGGTGGCAGAACACCAGCGAAGAAATTCGGCATAACTAGCAACTTAATACACAGTTTTTTTGATTTTTTTAGTTAGTGCTATTAAAAAAAGTGGTATGATTCTCGTATATGGTGAATGACAGTTCTTTGGGGGGAGGCCCAGCGCATTTTACATTTGACTTAGATACACAAAAGGGAATCATGCACCTGCTGGCTTCTGTTCGAGCTAGCGGTTTGACTCCTGAAGAGAGAAATGAGTTGAGAGACTTGATTTTCCTATACATGAACGGTGGAAAGGATCAGTCTTTACGAATAACTCTTGAACAAAAAATTACTCAGTATCAAGTTACTCCAGTATCAGTAACTGAACCGGCGACACCAGTGACTGAACCAGCTCCAGTACGAGATTTCGGTGCCTCAAGACCAGCGCCAAGTTTTTCTGCCGCTTCTATTAAACCTGCCGAATCATCGGTGAACCCATCGGCAACCACTCCGCAATCAACAGTTGCTTCTACACCTGCATCGTCTCCCGCTCAGACAGTCCAACCGGTATCTCCGCCTTCACAAGTCGCACCTACACCAACAGCCCAACCTTTACCGACATCACCACCAGCTTCAACTACTCCTCTACCTCCTGTTACTCCGCCAGTCCAACCCGTACCTCCTCCAACAACGGAATCTATTCCCGCCCCAATCAATGGTGATAATTTAGCAAGAATTAAAGAAATAAAGTCACAGGTGAATGAAAAAATCGGTAATCCGGTTAATTTGGTGGATATTGATAATGCAGTTGGTCGTGAATACATGGCCGCGATGCTAGATGCAATGAAGCAGGTTAGCGCTGGGGGAGCAGCTGTCACCGCGATGAAAAGACTGGAAGAAGCTTATTTATTAGTTGAGAGAACTGTTTCTGAACATAATAGTCAGCAGGCTGAAGCACCCGTTGCTCCGGCAGAAACATCAGTTGCCGAACTAACTCCAGCTGAATCAGTTCCAGTAGAATCTCCCGTAGAGACTATACCTACACCAGTCGAACCATTAAGTTATCCGAGTCCCAGTCCAGAACCGATTACCGTCTCAGTAGAAAGCAGTGATACTGTTGAGCAAGCTCCAATTAAACCCGCATTTAGTCAAGCAGAAGAGATTGAGGCGCCAGTTGTTAACATAGCTCAACCTGAGACAAATGTTACAAAAGCAGCAGAACAAGAACCATCTGAACCGGTTCCAACCGTTAGTGATTCACTAGCAGCACAGTTTAGTAAAAATACCGCTGCAGAAACAACTTCATCAACACTTGGTGTAGAAACTAGATGGGACAATGAATCACAGCCGATTAGACCACTAGCACAACCAGTAGGCCAAGCTGCCCAACCGCCATTAAGAGAAGCTGTAGAACAGAAACCTGCGACAGAGACTGTTAATAAACTAGCATCACTAGCTCAAGCTAAAAATAAACTCCGTTCACCAGATGATTTGCCCGCTGCATCTTCTTTAGAAACTTCTTCAATCCAAGGAGATCCATTGTTCACAAAAGAAGTAGACGAAGGATTGAATCAGTTGTTGTCTGAATGGCCGATTTTTAAGAAAAGTGGTTTATTTGGTACTGGTCCTAAAGGTCGCGAACACCCATTGTTTAAGAAAATCGCTGGTCTACAGATACCGTTGTTGCTAGCTGGTCGCTTTGAAGGCGCAACTCAGGAAATTAAACAAAGTATTACTGATTATATGAATGGCTGGCGTTACGAACAAGGTATTATCTATCAACAGGGTGAGAATTTTGAGCATTATCTGCGTCGAGTTATTCGACATATCTTAGATTTACAAAAAGCCAAGGGAAGCTCATAATTAAAGAATGAACGCAGCTCATCACGCTGAGTTAATATTTAATAGTGCTGTAAAGAAAGTAACAGTGGATTTTGGTGCGGTTGAAAAGCACGATCAGTTTGTAGAAAAGTTTGGTATCGATGACGCTCGGGAACTCGTGAAAAAGGCACACGGTCGACCGTTAAATGCTGAAGCACTTGTGTTGGTAGTAAGAACAGATTTTATTACCCTTGAGGCGCAAAACGCTTTACTTAAAATTTTGGAAGAACCACCCGTGTCCACTAGGTTTGTGTTCGTGGTAGCTAGTGATTTTTCTATGTTACCTACTTTGTTGTCCCGTTTTAGTTTAAATAGCACCAGTTTTCAGTCAGAAGATACTATAGCAGAGTTCGAAGTATTTATTACCGGCAGTTACCAAGATAGACTGAGTGCAATAGATAAGGCGATAAAGGCCAAGGATATAGATTGGCAAAAAGCCATAAAACGAGGATTGATAAACCATGTGGCAAAATCTGATGTCCAAAGTGATTCCCTAAAGGGTTTGGAGTATGTGGCTAGACAGCTTTTGACCCGAGGGGCTTCTAATAAAATGTTGCTAGAACACGCAGCCTTATTGTTGGGGACGCGCCTGTAAGATTATTGATATTTCGCTTTGTAGGAGTTGATTATAGTGTTAGTATTTGAAAATAAT
Source organism: Candidatus Kaiserbacteria bacterium (assembly GCA_020428815.1). GTDB lineage: Bacteria > Patescibacteriota > Minisyncoccia > Phycocordibacterales > UBA918 > OLB19. Next base: position 3,980 of record JAGQMC010000028.1, on the reverse strand, counting down.
AAATATAAACATGGAAGATTTACAGAAAAAGTTACAGGAAACAAAAGATTGGTTACAGAAAGAGTACGCTGGAATCAGAACTGGGCAAGCCAGTCCAGCTCTACTAGACAACATTAAAATAGATAACTATGGCGCCAAATCACCAATTAACCAGGTAGGCACAGTTGGAATTGAGGATGCTCGCACTTTGCGGGTGTCAGTCTGGGACAATGCAATGATTGGGGCGATAGAAACAGCTGTGGCCGATGCGGATTTGGGGGTGTCAGTCGCGACTGACTCAGCTGGTTTACGAATAGTTTTTCCAGAGCTTACAGCTGAACGGAGAGAACAATTGTTAAAACTGGCAAAGAGTAAGTTAGAAGATGCGCGTATTGCGGTGCGAGCAGCGCGCGACGAAGCAATGAAATCACTAGAAAAGCAAGAGAAGTCAGGAGAACTAAGTAAAGACGAGCTATTTGGAGAGAAAGAGACAGTTCAAACTGGAGTAGAAAAAATAAATAAGGAGTTAGAAGAATTGTTTTCAGTTAAAGAGAAAGAACTTCACAAATAATCATGTCAGTCCTGATTTTCTTACTCGTCTTGTTTATTTTAGTTTTAGTACATGAGTGGGGGCATTTTATAGTGGCCAAGAAAACTGGTATGCGAGTGGACGAGTTTGGTATTGGATTTCCACCGAAATTATTTGGAGTTAAAAAGGGAGAGACAGAGTATACGTTTAACGCTTTACCAATCGGAGGTTTTGTGAAAATTTACGGAGAGAACTACGAGGATGAATTAGTTGGACATATCGACAAAGATCCCAGAGGATTTAGCTCACGCCCACGTTGGGCGCAAGCGTTGGTGTTGGTAGCTGGGGTAACTATGAATATTTTATTTGCCTGGCTTTTGTTCAGCGTTACTTATATGGTTGGTATGCCGACACAAGTCGATGAAACTACAGCCTCTCCCCAAGCTTATGTGGCAGTGGTGGGAGTAATGCCGGATAGTCCAGCTGCTGATTTACCAATCGGGGCAGAAATCGTCGCCATTGATTTAGCTGGTTCTGTCACTTATGGGCCTACCCAAAGCGACTTTACTGAGATTATTTCAGGTTCAGAAGGTCAAACAGTATCTGTTACCTATGAGTATGCTGGTGAGGAAAAAATATTGACGATGAGTCCGTCTCAAGGATTGATTGAATCAGATGAGGGTAGATATGCGGTGGGAGTTTCGCTGGCTACTATCGACATAGTTAAGAAATCATTTTTTGTAGCTATTAAGGATGGTTTAATCTCAACCGTAGATGGCTTAGTTGCTATTGCCGTTGGACTTTACTCATTGGTTAGCCAAGCTTTTGTCGGACAAGCGGACTTTTCTCAGGTGGCCGGGCCAGTTGGTATTGTGGGTATGGTAGGGGATGCTGCTGAATTTGGCTTAACAGCTCTTCTGACTTTCACTGCCATTATTTCTCTAAACTTGGCTATCATCAACCTGCTACCGTTTCCAGCTTTAGACGGTGGCCGTCTAGTGTTTGTGGCGGTTGAGGCGGTGACACGTCGACAAATTCCTCCAGAGTGGGCTGGACGAGTTAATTTGGCAGGGTTTGCTATTTTGATGCTGCTGATGATTGCGGTTACCTACAACGACATTTTAAGGTTGCTATAGGCAACATCTTCTTCGTTGCTTCGTGGAAAAATTTACTCACCGTACAGGAAGTACGGCTCGTAAATTTTTCCACTTACGCCTCGCATCTGTAGTCTCTAGCAACCTTAAAATAAATCCTAAGGCTATTATAGGGTAAATCTGCTTTATCAGACTATGAAAAATAATTTTCACTGGACTGGTGTCCCGTTCAAATTATTATTTCTTGTCTTCCTTACAGGAACTGTACACCTTGTCACTATTTTGTTCGCAAGCTCCAAAATAGCAGTCAAGGTCTTGCGAAAGTCTCCCAGACTTTCTCACCTCGCATCTTCGTCTTCTAAAAGCCTCAGGTTTAAGGTTTGCTGAATCTCATAAATTCGTTAGAATCAGTTATTATTAACGTACTTGGTTTGGCATTATTTTTAATTCTTAATTAGTTTATTCATTCTTAATTTTTACTTATTAGTTATCTACTATGCGACAATCTCAACTTTTTACCAAAACTCAAAAAGAAGCTCCTTCTGACGAGGAAGCAAAAAACGCACAACTGCTAATTCGAGCAGGTTATTTACATAAAGAAATGGCTGGAGTTTACCAACTTCTTCCTTTGGGTTTGCGGGTAGTGGAAAAGATTAAGCAAATTGTGCGTGAAGAAATGAATGCTATCGACAGTCAGGAGATGTTGGCCACCGCCATGCAATCTAAGGAAGTGTGGGAACGTACAGATCGTTGGGACGATGAAAAGGTTGAGGTTTGGTTTAAAAGCGAGTTGAAAGCTGGAGGAGAGATTGGTTTTGGCTGGAGTCATGAAGAACCTTTAGCCAACATGATGAAAAATCATATTGCTAGTTACAAGGATTTACCAAAGATGATTTATCAGTTTCAGAATAAGTTAAGAAACGAACTACGAGCCAAAAGTGGCATTATGCGCGGTCGCGAGTTTTTGATGAAAGACGCTTATTCTTTTGCAGATACTGAGGAACAGCACGAAAAAATGTACGCAGACCAACAGCAAGCTTATAAAAACGTCTATGACCGTGTTGGCATCGGCGAAGATACCTACATGACTTTCGCCGCCGGTGGAGCATTTACGCAATTTAGTCATGAATTTCAGACTGTTTGTGAAGCTGGTGAAGACATTACTTACATTTGTAAAGAAAAGGGAATTGCTATCAATGAGGAAGTGTTGGAAGAAGCTAATTTGGAAGAACTGGGCGTGGTTCGTGATGAATTGGTGGAGACCAAGACCGCTGAAGTGGGTAACATTTTCAACTTCGGTCGACACAAGGCCGAAGATGCCGGTTTGTTTTATAAAAATTCTGAAGGCGAAAGAACTCCAGTTTGGATGGGTTCTTACGGCATTGGTATCACTCGTGTGATGGGCGTTGTGGTAGAAAAAAAGGCAGATGAAAAAGGGCTGGTTTGGCCAGAAAGTATTGCACCGTTTAAGGTTCATTTGGTCGCTCTTAATACTGACGATGAGGAAATTTCTGATTGGGCAGAGGGAGTTTATGCTTCGTTGCAAAAACAAGGAGTTGAGGTGTTGTTTGACGACAGAAACGCACGACCGGGTGAAAAGTTTGCCGAAAGTGATTTGTTGGGAATTCCTTATCGGGTGGTAGTTAGTAAAAAGGGTAAAGAAGCAGGAACTTTTGAGGTGGTGACACGTGCTACTGGTGAAGTGAGAAATTTGACTGAGGAGGAGCTGTACGCAGATTTTAGTTAGGCTGAGTGTGTAAAGTAAAATATTGTGTGCTAACTTAGGGTCAGATTCCTCTGGAGGGGTTTATGATGAAAGGTCCAAATGTAAGAGTTAGAGCAAGAATCGCTCGAGAAACAATGAAAAGTAGGACTAAATTAGTAATCAGGACCGATGCTAGTTTCAGGCCTTCTAAATCTTGCCTACAAGTGGGTATTTCAGACGAAATTCGCAACAAGACATACGGTCTTCCAAAAGATGACGTAGTTATTGTGGTTAAGCCGGCAAAATCAAAGATTTTGCCGGCTTCATCTTTACATAGTACAATAGCGACAAATCATGAACGTATTTACGCGACAACTTAACGCGCTACTTTCGGCTGTGTCTACCGATATCGCTATTGACCTAGGTACAGCCAATACTTTGGTGTATGTAAAAGGAAAAGGAATTGTACTTAATGAGCCAACTATTGTGGCTATCAATAAAAAAACTGGTCAATTGGTAGCGGTTGGAAACGAAGCAAAAACTATGCAGGGACGTACTCCACAACATATTGACGTAGTACGCCCGTTGGTTGATGGGGTCATTTCTGATTTTGAAGTGGCTGAAGAAATGTTGGCTTATCTAATTACTAAGGTGAGAAGTGATGTGCGCTCTT
>JAGQMC010000002.1 GCA_020428815.1 Candidatus Kaiserbacteria bacterium | reverse complement strand
GGTTACCAAGGACTGGTGATTAAAAATGAGATTAAAGGTATTGTTTACAATCCTGCAGAAAGAGAGGTGAGTGTAAGGGTTGGCTCCGGTGAGGGGTGGGATGAGCTGGTGGCGGCTACTGTCACAGCCGGTTACTGGGGCTTAGAGAATCTTAGTAGCATCCCTGGTACAGTCGGAGCTACTCCAGTCCAAAATGTTGGAGCCTATGGAGTTGAGGTGGCTAGTTTGATTACCCAAGTTGAGGCTGTCCATATTGATACTTTAGAATTAAAAGAGTTTAGTAACTCAGAGTGCCAATTCGCTTACCGTGATTCATATTTCAAATCAGCAGCCGGTAGAGTTTGGGTAATTACTGCAGTTACTTTTAGTCTAGCAACTAAACCTAATCCCAAACTAGATTATGGAGCTTTGCAAGAATTATCTACGCAGACTGCTCTGACCGCTGAACAAGTAAGGCATAAAGTGCAAGCTATCAGAGCTGGGAAATTTCCGAATTTAAATGAGGTTGGCACCGCCGGATCATTTTTTAAAAACCCAATTATTAGTGCTGTTGCAGCAAACACGCTTAAAACTAAATATCCAGACTTGCCTTGCTTTGCAGCTGGGGAAGGAATGGTAAAAGTCTCACTAGGTTGGGTTCTTGATAAGGTGTGTGGACTTAAAGGTTACTGCCATAATGGTGTGTGTCTTTATGAGAATCAAGCTTTGGTGTTGGTGAATGAGGGTGCGAAAGATGCTAGGACAGTAGATGATTTTGCATTTGAAGTAGCGAGAATTGTTGAAGAAAAAACCGGAATAAAAATTGAAAGAGAAGTAAGGTGTGTATAAAAAATAATTGTACTTATTTTCATTACAAGTGATAATAAAGGTAAGCAAACTTCTCCCATCTGTTCTTTGAAAATGAGAAGGTGTGCGGTCGAGATTATTCATTAAAAAATATTTTCAATATACATGCCAGCAAAGAAAAAGGTGGCTCGCAAGAAAGTTGCGAAGAAAGCTACTAAAAAGAAAGTTGTTCGCAAAGTTGCTAAGAAAGTAGTACGAAAGACTGCTAAGAAGACAACCAAGAAGAAGGTGGCCAAGAAGACTACTAAGAAAAAGCCAGCTAAGAAGGTGGCCAAGAAGACCACCAAGAAAAAGCCAGCTAAGAAAGCTGCTAAGAAGCGAAAAAAGTAGTTAGGGCGAGTGGTGTTAGACACCTTCGCGTCAAACTCATTGCATAATCGCCCTTCGGGGCGATTTTGTTTCCTAGAGCAAAATCTAGCAAACTTCTTTATTGAAACATCCTCTCAAAAATTCAATGTATAGGCACACACCTTATTTTTTGTCTTGCTTCTCCTCGAATTTAATCAAAATTCGCTCTAGGTTTTAGTGCTTTATCTTTGTTTAAAGAACATATATACTACGCACTATGTTTTTGGATAGATTTTTTGGACCAACCTACGAGAAAGAATTAAAAGCGATAAAACCTATAGTAAAAGAGATAAACGCACTAGAGGAGGCCATTTCTGGCCTCTCAGACGATGAATTACCGGCTAAGTTAGCTGAATGTAAGGAAAAGATAACCAAAGTGGATTCCTTAGATGCAGAACTACCAACTGTTTTTGCTTTAGTGCGTGAAGCAGCTAAGCGGACATTAAGTTTGCGTCATTACGATGTGCAATTAATCGGGGGTATTATTTTACATAAGGGGAAGATTACCGAGATGCGTACTGGTGAAGGTAAGACGTTAGTAGCCACCTTACCAGCTACTCTCAATGCATTACTCGGTAAAGGAGTGCATGTAGTTACAGTAAATGATTATTTGGCTAGACGTGATGCTGTGTGGATGGGTCAGATTTACGCTAAGCTTGGTTTGTCCGTGGGAGTAATAAATCACGATGCTTCATTCCTCTATGACGCAGGGCATCAAGATAAGGATGAGGAGCGCGACGAGCATGGTTCTTATAAAGTCGTTTATGATTTTCTCCGTCCATGTAGTAGACAAGAAGCTTATGCGGCTGATATCACTTATGGTACCAATAGTGAATTTGGTTTTGATTACTTGCGAGACAACATTGAATACGAAGCGGAGCGATTACGTCAACCGTATCACGCGTATGCAATTGTCGACGAGATCGACTCAATCTTGATTGATGAAGCGAGAACTCCACTGATTATTTCTGCACCAGCTCCTGATACAGAAAATCTTTATCCCACCTTTGCTGCAATTGCCGCTAAACTTAAACCGGAAGAGCACTATACTGTCGATGAAAAACTAAAAGCTGTCACTCTCACTGACGCTGGTATTGAGATGGCACAACAGGCTCTGGGGGTAGAAAATATCTACACTGAAAAAGGTATTAAGTATGTCCATCATCTTGAAACTGCAGTACGAGCCAGGGCTTTGTTTCATAAGGATAAGGAGTACGTAGTACGTGACGGAGAGGTGGTGATAGTTGATGAGTTTACCGGCCGCTTGCAACCTGGTCGCCGTTGGAGCGAAGGTTTGCATCAAGCCATGGAAGCAAAGGAGGGAGTAAAGATTCAGAAAGAATCAAAAACCTTTGCTTCCATCACCTACCAGAATTATTTCCGAATGTATGACAAATTATCTGGTATGACTGGTACGGCTCTAACCTCACAAGAGGAATTCTATACGGTATATAATCTCGAGGTAATACCAGTACCAACGAATAGAGAGGTGCAAAGAATTGATCGTAATGATTTGATTTACCAAAACGAGAGTGGAAAGTTTAAAGCTATCATTAAGAAGGTTAAAGAGGTCCACCAAACAGGACAGCCAATCTTGATTGGTACGGCTTCAATTGATTCTAACGAGAGGTTGTCAGATGCATTAACAAAGGCTGGAATTAAGCACCAAATGCTTAATGCTAAAAATCACGAAGGAGAAGGAGAAATCATTGCCGCTGCTGGTATTAAGGGGGCTGTAACTCTGGCTACCAACATGGCAGGTCGTGGAGTCGATATTAAGCTGGGTGGTCCGGAAGCTACTCCTGAAGAAGCTGAAGAAATAAAACAGTTGGGCGGTTTGTTTGTGTTGGGAACAGAGAGACATGAGGCCAGACGTATTGATAATCAGTTGCGCGGTCGTTCTGGGCGACAGGGAGACAAAGGTGAGACTCAGTTTTTCGTTTCAATGGACGATACCTTAATGCGAGTTTTTGGAGGTGATCGAGTAAAAAACCTAATGGGCACTTTTAAAATCCCAGAAGACGAACCGATTCAGATGGGTATGATTTCTAAGACACTAGAGAGTGCTCAAACCAAAATTGAAGGATTTCACTTTGATTCACGTAAACAAATTTTGGCTTACGATGATGTATTAAATACGCAAAGAAAGGCAATTTATGAACGTCGACGTAAATTATTAAAAGAAGATGAGGCAGAAGTTGATAGTGTGAGAGATGAGTTGTTTGCTGCTTTTCCAGAGACTGAAGCTGTTTTTGCTGAGAAAAAAGCCGAGTTTGGAGAAGAAGTATTCAAGGACGTGTTCAGGCGACTAACTTTGCAGATGATAGATATGCTTTGGGTAGAGCACTTAGAGGTGATGGGCTACACGCGTTCAAGCGTGGGACTCAGATCGTATGGACAAAGAGATCCTCTGATTGAATATCGCAAGGAGGGAAATCGTCTTTTTAAAGAAATGCAGGCAGCTTTGTATGAACGTATTGCTAGTGTGCTGCCAAAGATCCAACCACAGGTAGTGGCCAAGGAAGAAGAGGAACGAAAGCACGAGGCCGAAGCCGCTCAGGCTGCTGCCGGTGAACAAGAGTCAGGTAAGACAAGTAATAATAAACCGATAGTTAAAGAAAAGACTTTCGCTCGTAATGATCTAGTAACTATTACTAATGGAGAAGAGATCAAAGAAATGAAATATAAGAAAGCGGAGTCACTACTCAATTCAGGCTGGAAGGTGGTAGAAAAATAAATACAGCTACCTATATATCTAATAAAGATGAACCCGCTTTCAGGCGGGTTTGTTGTTATTATCTTTGGCTGCGTTACAATGTAGTTATGACATTAATTCTCAGATTACTTTTTAATGCATTAGGTTTGACTCTAATTGCTTACTTGATTGACGGCATATATATTGATGGATTTTACCCGGCTTTAATAGCGGCGATTGTCTTAGGTATTATGAATATTGTTATTAGACCAATTTTGCTGGTTTTAACATTACCGATTACCATCATAACTCTTGGTCTGTTTGCTTTTGTAATCAACGCAGCATTATTTTTGTTTGCGGCCTCATTTATTGAAGGGTTTGCTGTAGATAGTTTCTGGTACGCTCTAGCCGGTTCAATTTTGATGAGTGTAGTTAGCACCATCGGTAATAATTGGATTAACTCAGAACCACCAAAAAGTACTGTAAAATACCGTGAAATCAAGTAAATTCATTGCAACTTTTGCTGGATTGCTGTAGTGTGGGCATCAATTACATATGTTTGTTGATGAATTAACTATATACGCTAAAGCTGGTGATGGTGGAAATGGAGTGGTGCGATGGCGACATGAAAAATTTAAACCTCTAGCTGGACCAGCTGGGGGTAATGGTGGTTGTGGAGGTGACGTCTATGTCCGAGCCGTTAAAGATCTTAATCAACTAGCAAAATATACCGGCAATAAAGAGTTCAAGGCAGAATCTGGTCAAGCTGGAACCAACCAAAGTCAAGACGGCAGAAATGGTCAAGATATCTACATCGATATACCAGTTGGTTCAAGAGTAACGGACATAGCTAGACGTAGGTACTTCGAAGTGACTGAGTTGGGTCAAACTGAAAAAATTCTCAAAGGTGGTGGTGGCGGACTAGGTAACGAACACTTCAAATCTTCCACTAATCGTTCTCCCGAACAATCGACAGAAGGGAGGTCAGGTGAATCCGGGGAGTTCTTAATCGAAGTAGCGTTAATGGTAGACGTTGGCTTGATTGGTTTTCCCAACGCAGGTAAGTCAACCTTACTTAATCACCTAACCAATGCCCACTCAAGGGTGGGAGCTTATCCTTTCACAACTCTTGAACCGCACCTCGGTGACTTCTATGGCCACACAATTGCTGACATCCCAGGACTAATTTCAGGTGCTGCTGCCGGAAAGGGTCTTGGGCATAAGTTTTTAAGGCATGTATCTAGAACAAAAATGCTTTTACATCTAGTTTCTTTAGAGCACGATAATCCAGTTGAACAGTATTATACCATTCGTACAGAGCTTTCTGAGTACGATGAATCACTTGTAAAAAAAGATGAGTGGATTATTTTGACTAAAAAAGACCTTGTAAAACAAGACTTTATTGATTCTGTAGTATCAGACCTTGCCAAAACTGAGAATCGTGTGTTTGTAGTAAGTCAAGAAGAGTTAGAAACTTACAAAAATCTTAGTGATGAGCTGACAAAGTACTTAAAAGGGGTACAATAGGGGACACTTATATAGTTTAATCTTTAATTTTTCATGTCGTATACTCCAACTATTGGCTTGGAAGTCCATGCTGAACTTAAGACTGTTAGTAAAATGTTTTGCGGATGTAAAAATGAACCGCATGGTAGTGAACCTAATACTAACATCTGTCCTATATGTATGGCTCACCCAGGTACACTTCCAGTGCCAAACGAAAAAGCCATCGAAATGGTGTTGATGTTTGGACAAGCGGTTGGAGCAAAAACTGCTACTTACTCAGAATTTGATCGTAAAAATTATTTTTATCCCGATATCCCAAAGGCTTATCAAATTAGTCAGTACGCCTACCCATTCTTAACAGGTGGAGAGCTCGAAGAGGTGGAGTTAACAAGAGTCCACTTAGAGGAGGATACTGCTCGTAGTCAGCACGACAAAGGAGAAGAAAGTGTAGTTGACTTCAACCGAGCTGGTGTTCCGTTAATGGAGTTGGTGACTGAACCAGTCGTGCATGATTCGGCAACTGCCGGTCGCTTTGCTCGAGAGTTGCAGTTGCTACTTCGCACTTTGGGAATATCAGATGCCAATATGGAAAAAGGGGAGATGAGAGTCGAGGCTAATATTTCGGTTAGTAAAGATAAAACTTTCGGTACTAAGGTAGAAGTAAAAAATCTCAACTCATTTAAATCAGTTGAGTCAGCGATTGAGTACGAGATAAACCGACAAATTGAGTTAATAGAGAGCGGGGGAACAGTGATTCAGGAAACTCGCGGTTGGGACGAAGTCAAGCTAAAGACTTTCTCGCAAAGAACGAAGGAAACTGCAAAAGACTACCGGTACTTTCCAGACCCAGACATCTCTAAAATGGACATCCAAAAACATCCTGCATTTAACACGTCTCTTCTTGCCGAGAAAATGCCAGTTTTACCTAAGTTTAAAAGAGATTTGTACAGAAATCTCGGATTGACGAGTGAAACAATTGAAGTGATTTTATCAAGTTTAGAAATTGATAATTTTTTTTCAAAGACACTTAAACTGCTTGATGAAGATAGTAAAAAAGTAGCTCTAGCAGCGAACTACATAACCTCTGATGTAATGTCTTTACTAACTCAGGAGGAGGCTGATTTGTCTGACCTCCAGCCAGAGCACTTCGCTGAGCTAATTAATCTACTGGCAGAGAAAAAAATCGGTTCTAGAGTAGGTAAGGACTTGCTTTCTGAGCTATTTGGAAGCACTGTAGGGCCGTTTAAGTTGGCAGAGCAAGCCAACCTACTACAGGTGTCTGACGAAAGCTCTCTCAAACCAATTGTTGAAGAGGTTATCACTGAAAATGAATCTGTGGTGACTGAATATAAAGCTGGTAAAGAAATTGCTATTAAATTTTTACTAGGACAGGGCATGAAGAAAACTCGTGGTTCAGCTGATCCGCAAGTACTGGAAAAGTTGCTAATTGAATCCTTAAAATAGACTTTTCTCGGATAGACTATACACATCTACACACTCAATCTCGGGTGTGTTTTTGGTTATCTCTGATAAAATATAGTTAATGGAAACTGTAGTTCTCGATGGGGTGGAGTATGTAAAAGCTTCTGTAATAGCAAGAGAGTTTAAGTACACCTCAGATTACGTTGGTCAACTTTGCCGGAGTAGAAAGATTGATGCTCGACTAGTCGGTCGTTCTTGGTTTGTTAACCCCACATCGTTACGTGCTCATAAGAAAAATAAGTACCAAAAAAGTGCTGCTGAAAACACTGTTCAAAATGGCGACACGGCTCACAAAATAAAGATAGAACGGAAACAAGTTGGACCGGTTATTAAGAACAAGACGATGAAATCTCTGTACGATGCGTCGCTTAATATGAGACAGTCTCAAACCGGTGAGAAGAAGTTGCGAGTGAATTATGAGCGAGATGACGAAGTGTTGTTTCCTGAAATTACTCGAAAAAGAACACCGGCTCCTAGATCATTACCAATTGTTCCGGCTGGGTCTAAAAGACTTCATATCTCAGCTAACAAGACTAATATTTCCTTTGTGGCTGGAGAATTACCTGATGTGGCTCTTTCTGGCAGTTTGAGCGTGGTTGGTTTGGAAGAGCCTGATAAAACAACTGAAGAAGAGAAAGCAGATCTTGACCGTAAGATAGAACAAAAGGCAGCTAAGGCGATAGCCAAGCAACACCCACAACTGAAGAGTATAAAAACTAGCGTACAGGCTGATAATAACCAAAAAAACAAAGCTATAACGCCATTTACCTCATCAACAAAGAAGCCACGTATAGTCAGAGTAAAGACCATTAGTCCTCACCTGAAAAAAGCAAACCAAGCAATTCACCATACTTCAAAGCAAAGTGATACAGCTGAAATCAGGGCTTTATTTAAAACTGATTCTGTCGCCGATAAAGCCAGCTCTGTCACACTGTCTAATCGAACAGAAACTAAGACATCCAAGCAAGAGACGATTGATTTGTCTGGCAAAAAGCATACTAAAGATTTAAGAATATCCTTTTCTGAGCCACAGCAAGCTCAGCCAGTGAAGATTTCTACTGCGGTCCTTGTCTCTCCGCTTATTGCGACATTACTGGCCTTGGTGTGTGTCACTGTACTGCTGTCGGCTAGCTCAAGTGTGACAGTGACAGCTTCTGAATACCGTTCGGAACTAGTGCTGCAGATGGCAAATCTGCTAGAGTTGCTACATTAAGGGTTATTTTTCTTATACACATTTATAAATTTTTTTTGTCCGTTTTGGCTATATAATTATAGTTGAAACGACCATGTCTACTACACTAGAAATAAATGGTAGAGAATTATATCCGATTAAAGAAGCAGCTGCTTTAGTATCTTACTCGCGGGATTATATAACTCGTCTGGCACGAGAACAGAAGGTGGTGGCTACTCATCTGGGACGTAAATGGTATGTAGATATTGATTCACTAAAGAGCTACGCGGAGTCAGCGTCTTTGGAGCAAGAGTTGCGCAAGCAGAGACTTAGTGAAGAGCGCAAGTTGGAACAGAAGACTAAAGTTGCGGTCAGACAGAAAAACGAAATCAGAGCTAGACAGGAAAAGAACTTGCATTTTAAAGCTATAACGGCAACTGTTTGTATTCTCTGTACGGGTTTGTTGAGTGGCTGGCTCACCTTTCAATTGGGGACTAATAGCAAGCCGGTCATTGACCAGCAGGTGGCCAATACACTTAAGGTGTCTGAGACTGAACCTGAAGGCGATTTGTTTGGTCAAGTTGACTATGATGGCCAATCAGCTAAGCTGGCCTTTCCTCTTTTTTCGGCCACGGCGACTGCTCCAACCTCTAGTATTAAAAGAATTGCAGATAACGTAGAGAATGGCGTATTATTGTTCCCTCACGGTTCGCTCACGGCGTCACCAACTGAGATGTTTTCTGACGAAGTAATGGTGTTTACAGCCGATAATGGAACTCAAGCAGTGGTGCGAGTAGATGAAACAGGGCGTCCAGTAGGTGAAGTTGTGCCGTTTGTGCTGGTGCCGGTTAGCAATAATTCAGATTATTCTGATCGATGATTTTGCTTGTTTAATAAACTGTACCAAATAAAGGACGGTAAACAGTTTTTGTTATTAATGATGCATTGGTAGGTTAGTTATGCACATATTTATAGTGGGCGGTAACAGAGAGGGTGATGTGGTTGCTATAATACTGTCATAAATTAGACAATTTATGCTTAACACAACACAACATATGACAAGAAAAATCAGCCAGTCGGCCTTTTACGCACTAGTTGCGAGTGTGTCAATTGTGTCTATGCTATTCATGGTTTTCTTTATTGCTGAACCATCTATAAGTCATGGACAGATTGACTCAAACGAGTTTTATATTAGACAAACAATCACTGACGAAAGTTCATTTTTGGTGCAGCCAAGTAACATAGATATGGCTGGTGACATCAACGGTGTGACTGGTGGTAACGCTACAGGCACCACCTACTTTGTAGTGCAGTCTAACAACGCTGCCGGTTATTACGTAGAAATTTCCTTTGAGGACAACGGAACACCAGTGACAATGTTGGGTGATGAAAGTGGTAGTGAATCAATCCGTGACTATGACGGTGATGTTGGTGGGGAACCGTCATTCGCTTTTGTAGCAAGCTCATCTTCCCAGTTTGCATACACAGTAACTTCTTCAACTACTGATGATACTGATGGTTCATTTCTACACAATGGATCAGCTTGTAACGCTAGTACTAACGATGGTTTAGGAATTAATTGTTGGAAGGAACCAACCGTTGCTGGCTTTAGGATTGTTGATCGGGATTCTGCAGCTGTGACCGGAGCTACTTCAACTCTACAATTTAAGGTACATGTACCTAACTCAGCTATACCAGTTCCACAGGCTGAAACTTACACAGCAACCGCAACCTTGTCTCTATTTGTTAAGTAGGGTAATCTGTAGTCATTAAATACAGGTTTATGACTACTGGATTACGAACAATTGCGTCTGCTTGTCTAATTGTGTTGCTTACTACACCTCTCTTCGGAGAGGTGTTTGCGGAGGAGGATACGCCACTTACGGCGAATACAGCAGAAGTCACTACGATTAGTGAAGAAGGGGCCACCACTACTGAACCAGAGGTGGTTTTGACCGAAGTACCGGCTGTAGAGGAAAAACCCTGGTATCGTTCAGAGCAAATCTCTGGAAATAAAATTGATATTGGTGACTTTGTGGTGGGTCCTGGTAGGGCAGAAATTGAAGTTAGTCCTGGAGAAACGGTCATTCAAGAAATTTCAGTTACTAATCGTATTAGCGCCAATCGAATCTTTGAGATTGAGGTAGAAGACATCACCGGTAGTGCTGATGGTAGTAGTGCAGTTAGCCTAACTGGTAGTGAACGCGGACCCTACAGTATTCGCGATTACATTTCATTTCCAAAAGATTCATTTACTCTAGATTTAGGTGAGAGAGCTAGAATTCCAATTACAATAACTGTCCCGCCTGATGCTGAGCCTGGTGGTTATTATGGTAGTGTTTTGATTTCAACTCTTCAGGCTGGAGCTGAGCAAGTGGGAGCAGTACCACGATCACCAATAGTGGCTCGGGTAGGATCATTGATATTCTTGCGTGTAAAAGGAGAGGCGGTGGTAGCTGGTGAAACCCAATCACTGGATTTGTTGGCTGATAAATTTTGGTATGAATCAGGACCGATTGAGCTAGGTATTCTCTATGAAAACACTGGTTCAGTGCACGTTAATCCCTATGGTGAATTGTCGGTGACTAATATGTTTGGTGAAGAGGTTGGTTTTGTAGAGTTGGAACCATGGTTCGTATTGCCAAATTCTTTACGAATTAGAGAGATTACTTGGGATCGAGAATTTTTATTGGGACGATATACAGCCAGAGCCTTAGTTAATCGTGGTTACGAAGATATTGTTGATGAAGTATCGGTGTCTTTCTGGGTACTGCCATGGAAAATCGTTGGGGGTGTGTTTTTGATTTTATTTATAATAATCTTCAGTGTGAGAGCCTTTTTCCGTACGTTTGAATTTAAGCGTAAAAGTTAAACATGCGTGTCCTTAAGGCCTTACAGTCTTTAATGTTCGCGTTAGTGCTGACGATTATCACATTAGCTCTTATCAATGTGGGTTATGCCCAAGTTCGTTCTAGCGCTAGTTACCAATTACAGTCTGACAGTATTAACATTGGTGGAGGCTTAGGAAGTTCAACCTCGTACCAGCAAGAGAGTACAATTAGTGAGGTGGCTACTGGTCAATCAACTAGCACTAATTACCAGTTGCGAGCTGGGTACCAACAGATGCAAGAGGTGTATGTCAGTCTATCTGTAACTGGTGATGTGACAATGTCACCAGATTTGCCGGGGTTGACTGGCGGTACTTCAAATGGTTCGACTACTTTTACTGTGATTACTGATAGTCCAGCCGGCTACGAACTGACAATTGAAGCTGAGAATGATCCGGCTATGCAGAGTGGTATCTACACGATTGCTGACTACAATGCCGGAGCTGATCCTGATTATTCATTTTTAACAGCTTCTAACGAAGCTCATTTGGGGTACTCACCAGAAGGAGTTGATGTGGTACAACGTTTCTTAGATGACGGGGGTAGTTGTAATACTGGTTTACTGAATACCAGTTTGGCTTGCTGGGATGGTTTAACTACTACACCAGTTCAGTTTGCTAGAGGTGGAGGTTCCAATCATCCAGATGGAGCGACTACTACAGTACACTTTCGAGTTGGGGTAGGAAGTGCAGCTGGTGTGGTGGCTGGAGTATATACAGCTACTACCACCGTCACAGCCTTACCGTTGTAAGGTGAATTGCAAGAAGTGCAAGAGAGGATACCCTGGGGTATAAGGTGAATTGTTTGAAGCTTAAGAGTAGGTGTACTGGGGTATAATCAATAAAATGTTTAAGAAAACGCTACTAATATTTACGTTGTTTTTTTCAATAACTCTGACCACGTTTGCTCAGGTGAGTTCAGATAGTTTTCGAGTGCGGTTCTATGGAGCGGCCGATGTAACACCACCTACAACACCAATACTACTTTCAGTTACTCCAGTATCACCAAATCAGATTGATTTGAGTTGGTCTTCATCTACTGATGACTACATATTATTTGGGTATGAAATTATCCGTGGTAGTACCACTATAGCTACTACTAATCAACTAATTTATTCAGACACTGGTCTAACCCCCTCGACTACTTACGGCTACACCGTAAGAGCTTTTGACTATTCATACAATTACTCCACTTCTTCAAACTATATCGCTGCTACCACCTTAGGTTTGCCGCCTGATCCAGTCGAAGAAAGTGCATCACCAGACGGCACTGCCGCTCGTTCAGTGTTACGTAGCTTAAATATTTATGAAGGTGTTTCTACCACCAGTTTGTTGGCTAAGACGGCTAAGCCAACCAGATTGGAAATTAGGTGGGGTAAAACCGATGCCTACGAATTGGGGTATGTGGTTAGCGGGGTTTACCAGTCAGAACACTCTTTTTTGTTAACAGACCTTGAGCCAGGTACT
This sequence comes from Candidatus Kaiserbacteria bacterium, assembly GCA_020428815.1. GTDB lineage: Bacteria > Patescibacteriota > Minisyncoccia > Phycocordibacterales > UBA918 > OLB19. The sequence goes on along the minus strand of JAGQMC010000002.1, from coordinate 6,976 downwards.
ACGTATGAGTACGAGGTGATTGGTTATATGCCGCATAGTCCTGAGACTTTTTTACGTAAAGGAACCTTCACTACTCTTGAAGAGAAAGACTATGTTCCTCCAGCCAACGTTGCTCGCTTCTTGGCGGTCGCAGATGGTTATAATGTGGACCTAAGTTGGCAGCTTCCTACTGAAGAAGTGGCTTATGTCAGGATTGTAAGAAGTCACTACAGTTACCCCGAACACCCATTAGATGGGGCTGTGGTTTATCAGGGGCGTGACACAAAAATAACAGACGAAGCGGCCTTGCTGCGTTATTCACCAATTTACTACACAGCTTTTGTTTATGACTCAGCAGGAAATGTGTCGTCAGGAGCAATTGCAACTGTGTACTTAACTGGAGAAGCAAAAACCCCGATTATTGACTATACCAACCCTCCGGAAATTGTACCTGAGGCTACCAGTAGTGTAACTGATCGTTTTGTCGAAGGAATGAAAATGCCTAATCTTAGCGACATTTATGTTACTCAAGGTGAACTAATCAGAACCCTTGATAATGCCCACATTAAGCTCAATAGCCAAGACAGCTTCTTAATTACAGTGCCAGCCAAGACAGTGGCCGGTAATTTAAAGTCAATCATAGCAACGATTCTTGATCCTACTGACACCAGAAAATCCTACTCATTCTTACTGAAAAGAACTGGTGACAGGTCTGCTTATCAGGCCGCTGTACCAGCACTTAGTGTATTAGGAGCGTCACAATTGCGGGTGGAGATTTATGATTACGAAGCCTTTGTGGTAGGTAATTATCAAACTCCTATTCAGTTTTCAGAAAAAACAGATGAGTCGGTAGTCTTTGAAGATAGACTGGCAAATATAATAAAATTATCAGCCGCGGCAGTTTTGATACTGCTGTTAATATTAATTATTCTGGCAATTTTGTTTAGAAAACAAACTGAGGATAAGCAGACAGAAACGGTGTGATATAGTAATAGAAGCCTGTCTACAATTTCACTTAAAAGGTGAATGGTATTAATTTAGTATTACTGTACTAAAAAATATGGCTACAAATTGTCTATCGTTCGTTGATAAATATTGATTTACCTGCTCCCGTTATACAATTTTTAATTATATTTTTTACCACTTTATCTTGATGAAATTGTGCACAGTTTCAGAAGTTAATAATTTTATAGTTTTTTATGGCTCGAGTAGCAATTAATGGTTTTGGTAGAATTGGACGCACCTTCATGCGTTCGGCTTTTGGTAACCCTGATTTTGAGGTGGTCGCCGTCAATGATTTGGGTAATTTAGATAATTTAGCTTATCTATTAAAATATGATTCTGTTTATGGTCAGAGTCCGTTTGCGGTTGAAGTTGAGGGAGATACACTCAAGCTCGATGGTCGTGAGATTAAATTTGTGCAACAGCCAGATCCAGAGAAGTTGCCTTGGAAAGATTTAGATATTGATATCGTTGTAGAAGCAACTGGATTCTTCACCACCTTTGCTGGCTCAAAAAAACATCTTACAGCAGGAGCCAAACGAGTGGTAATTTCTGCGCCAGCTAAGGATGAGCCGACCGAGGCTGGTGTTAACGGAGCTACTATTTTAATGGGGGTTAATGATGATCAGCTAAGAACTTGTGAAATTTCTTCTAATGCATCCTGTACAACAAATGCCACCAGTCCTTTAATTGCAATTCTGAAAGAAGCGATTGGTATTGAAAAAGCAATATTAAATACTGTGCACGCTTACACCTCAACTCAATCTTTGGTTGATAATGTCGACAAAAAAGATATGCGCAAGGGGAGAGCGGCTGCTTTAAATATCATCCCTTCCACTACTGGAGCAGCTATTGCTACTACCAAAGCTCATCCTGAATTGGCAGGTAAGTTTGATGGGATGGCACTGAGAGTACCAGTGCCAGTAGGATCGATTGTTGACGTTACTTTTATTGCTGCTAGAGATACCACTAGAGAAGAAGTAAACGAAGCCTTGCGTAAGGCAGTTGGAGATAAGAGATGGAAGGGGATTTTTGCGGCAACTGAAGAGCCGATTGTTTCCTCAGATATCATTGGGTCTAAGGTGGGTTCTATTGCTGACTTATCATTTACAAATGTCGTAGGAGGTAATTTGGTTAAAGTGCTGGCTTGGTACGACAATGAAACAAGCTACACACAAACACTAGTAGAGCACGTGGCCGCGGCAGCAAGACTTAAATAATATATTTTATGACCATTCATTTGGCTACAGATCACGCGGGTTTCGAACATAAACAAGCTGTAGTTTTTTGGTTAACACAAGAAGGTTATACAGTGGTTGATCACGGAGCTGTTACTTATGATGAGCTGGATGATTTTCCAGATTTTATTGCTAAGGCAGCAGCGGCAGTTAATAACGATAGTAAAAGTCGGGGAATAATTTTTGGTGGTTCAGGACAGGGTGAAGCTATGATGGCCAATCGTTACCCAAAAGTTCGAGCAGCTGTCTACTACGGGGGCAACAAGAATATTCCCACTTTATCCAGACAACACAATGACGCTAATGTATTGTCTATTGGCGCACGTTTTGTGGATATAAATGAAGCTAAGCAAGTGATTTGGGATTGGTTACACGCTGGGGCACTGCCTGATAAAAAATACGCCCGTCGAAATAAAAAGATGGCTAAGTTCGCTAAAGATATTAATTTATGAACTATTTACCAATTGTGCCGGCAGTGATTCCTAAGAGTCAGGAAGAAGTAATAGATTTTTCAAAAGTGTTATCCTTCTCACCAGAATTCCATCTGGATCTGGTAGACGGTCAATTTGTTGAGACGGTGTCTTGGCCGTACACCCCAAGCGGAGAGCCAATGGCCGTAAAGCCGTATTTAGATAGGTATACTTTGGAAGTAGATTTAATGGTAGCTAACCCAGTTTCAGCGGCCAAAGCTTGGGTCGAGGCTGGGGCGGATATGTTGGTCTTTCATGTCGAAACTTTGAATCTAAATGATTTAAAAAATTTTGCTAATGATTACAAAGTATCAATTGGAGTCAGTGCCCATGGGGACACTCCGTTGTCTACTTTAGTTGAATATGTCGCTGAGGCCGATTACATACAACTAATGGGAATTTACAAAATAGGCGCTCAAGGGATGCCATTTGATGAAAATGTATTAGATAAAATCACAGCTTTAAAAAAACAATTTCCGTTGAAATCAATTACGGTTGATGGTTCGGTTAATAAAGACACTATTAAGCGTCTAGCTGACGCTGGGGCGGATCGTTTTATCTGTGGTAGTGCTATTGTTAAACAGTCAGACCCAGAATCCGCTCATGAATATCTGTCAGGTTTAGTGAATGAGTAATTTGATGAAATTACTTTAGTAAGTTTGTTATACTAGTGAGAGTATGTTTAAAAATTTTGTACAAAACCAATCATTTTTAAATATTTTGTTCCGGCTCGTTGCAGTGCAAAATTCAATTAATAAATCTTTGAGGTTTTTTACCTTGCCACAGTATGGTTCAAAATTTTATGAATTTATTTTTATGAATTTTGCCCTCCTTAGGGGCGCGGATAATTTTTAAACACACTCCAATATGCAGTACCTTACATCAAAAGAAGTAAAAGAATTAGAGCTACAAGCCAATGAAATTAGGCAAAGTATTATTGAAATGCTTTCCGAGGCTGGTAGCGGTCATACAGCAGGACCGTTAGGTATGGCTGACATCTTTACTTTGTTGTATTTTGGTATTCTAAATCACGATCCTAAAAATCCCGATTGGGAAGAGAGAGATCGGGTGATTCTGTCTAATGGTCACATTTGTCCAGTCTTATATGCCACTTTGGCACACGCTGGATATTTTGCGTTGGAAGAATTACTCACTTTAAGAAAATTAGGTAGTCGTTTACAAGGACATCCGCACCGGGGTGCCTTACCGGGAATTGAAACCAGTTCTGGGCCACTAGGTTCAGGTCTCTCGCAGGCGGTAGGGATGGCGTTGGCAGAAAGATTGAATAACCCGTATTCTTCAAAGTTTTTCTATTGTTTAGCTGGAGATGGTGAATTAAATGAGGGGCAAGTTTGGGAAGCAATGATGCTGGCTGGTAAGGAAGAGCTAAGTAATTTGATTTTGATAGTTGATCGAAACGGAATCCAAATTGATGGTTATACTAAAGATGTAATGCCGCTTGAGCCACTGGCTGAAAAATTTGAAGCGTTTAATTTTGATGTACAAGAAGTTGATGGTCATAACATTCGCTCTCTAAACGATGCGATTGGAAAAGCTCAGTCAGTTTATAGTCAGCCATCAGTCATTATTGCGCACACTATTGCTTCTAAAGGAGTGGATGTATTTGAGCGTGATTTCCGTTGGCACGGTAATCCTCCAGGGAAAGGTCCGGAAGATAGGGTTGAACGTGATGAGCAGGCAATGGTGGCACTTCGTAAATTACGAACTTTGGCTGACACAATTGAAGCTCAGGATATCTCATAATTTTTCAGAAATATGTTTGCAAATCACTTACAACCAAAATTGAATATTAACGAAGTAGAAAAAGTTCCAACTCGTAATGGTTATGGAGACGGGTTATTGGAAGCCGGTAAGCGAGATGAGAACGTCGTGGCGCTTTGCTGTGACCTAACTGAGTCTACTCGGACTCACTTGTTTGCAGAAGAGTTTCCAGAAAGATTTTTTCAAATGGGTATTGCTGAACAGAATATGGCTTCGGTTGGTTCTGGAATGGCAGCGATGGGCAAGATTCCTTTTATTGCGTCCTACGCCATGTTCTCACCAGGGCGAAGCTGGGAACAGGTGCGCACGACCATTGCTTACAACAATAGTAACGTAAAGATTGTCGGAGCTCATGCTGGTGTGTCGGTTGGTCCAGATGGAGCTACTCACCAAGCTATCGAAGACATTGCTCTTATGCGAGTTGTTCCAAATATGGTAGTGCTTGCTCCAGCTGATGTGCATGAGGCCCGTAAAGCTACTTTGGCAGCGGCCAAATACGACGGACCAGTTTATTTTCGTTTGGGACGAAGCGCTACGCCTGTAGTGACCACTCCTGAATCACCATTTGAAATTGGTAAAGCTGAGTTGATGTATTCTCGGGATAAGTCACATGAAAAGAAGGTGGGTATTATATCAACAGGCTCTCTTCTGCATAACTCACTAATGGCTGCTGAAGCATTACAACAACAGGGGATTGGTGCCTCGGTATTACATATGGCCACTATAAAACCTTTTGATACTGAGGCAGTGATTAAATTTGCAGAGGAACATGAGGCTGTTGTGACTGTAGAAGAACATCAAATAAATGGTGGTTTGGGTAGTGCTGTAGCAGAATGTTTATCTGAAAATGTACCAACCAAACTAGCTAGAGTAGGAGTAAATGACAGATTTGGTGAATCGGGAGAACCAGAGGAGTTAATGGTGCATTTTGGTATGGATGTATCAAGTATCGTGGAACAAGCGAAAAGGATATCAGGATAGTATGTTTTATACTGGGGGACTTTTAAATCATAAGAAAAAAGGCCGGAAGCTTCGCTTCCGGCCTTTTTTCAGGTTTGTAAAAATTAAATTTTCTGTGGTACGTAATCATCAGGTCGTTTTGCCAAGTATTCTTCTAACTTTTCTCGGGTCAATAATCCTTCTTGAGCACCAATATACTGTACGACACTCATGGAGTTAATTGGTCCCCATGATAAAGCCTCAGCAGGGTCCTTGCCTAGAATAATAGCAGCGGTGAAAGTTGATGAGAATGAATCTCCGGCACCGGTACGGTCAACTGGTGGGGCTGGGTCTGGGTACATCGGCATATGCCAAGCTTGGTCGTCAGTGTCGACTGTGTAGGCGCCCTTTGGTCCATCGGTTATTACTGGAATGGTTGGTCCTAGTTCTCTAATGGCTCTCACTAAAGTGGGAACATCTTGCTCGGTTGAATTTAGAATCTCCTGCGCTTCTTCTTTGTTACAGAAGAAGATCTCAGTATTTTGGTAGATGTCTTTAATTTCTTCATACCCCACCTTTATTTGAAAAGTACCGGGCTGGAAAGCAAGTTTAGTTTCATTATTTTTTACGTATTCAGCTATTTCGTGGTGATGAGGTAAACCGTGTTCTCCGATGGAAGAAAAGTAGAAGAACTTTGGTGCTACTGGAAAGTCTGGTAGGGCATATGGATAGTGAGTATGTTTGATTAGGATGGTGCGTTCTGGTCCATATCGTAAGACATAATGGTAGTTCGTTTCCATCCCTTCGTGAATTTTCACAAAATCTGTGTGAACCCCTCTTTCTCTAAGGGCACTCAGACATTCTTTGCCAAATTTATCATTACCAATGTTAGTAACTAAACCAGTGTCTAGCCCCAGTCTAGTGGCTGAGGTGGCGGCGTTGGGTGAGTTTCCTACAGCTGGTACAACAGTGACATCGTCATAAGGTAGTTTGCTACCAAAAGGCATGTGCAGAGTTTTGTGACCAGTATCTAAATCAATAGATACATCTGCTTGGTCAATATTTAGCTGAATAAAGGCGTCGATAAGCATGTCGCCAATAGCTACAAAATCTAATTGTTGTGACATATGTATAAAAGTATACCTTTACCCTAATTTCAGAGTAGTGATGTTGTCCCCGATATGCTTAAAACTCATAAATAATAAGTTAACAGTCTTATCATATATGATAAGACTCTTTGGTCTTAAGCGGGGTGGAATGTTTTCTTTTTGGAATTTCGTGCTAGGATTTTGGGGTATGACAATTACATTGAATGTGACCGAGCGTGACGCGACTAAGTCAGCTAAATCATTACGAGCTAACGGTGAAGTACCGGCTGTTATTTATGGCAGCAGTCAGGCTGCAATCTCAGTAACGGTTAACGGCAAAGAGTTTGAGAAAGTATTAAAAGAGGCAGGAGAGTCAACCATTTTAGAATTAACTGGTCTTGATAAAAAAACTGAGGTTTTGCTAAAAGAAGTTGATTTTAATCCTGTAAAACAGGAAGTAATTCACGCTGACTTCTAT
>JAGQMC010000027.1 GCA_020428815.1 Candidatus Kaiserbacteria bacterium | reverse complement strand
GGTTTGGGTGATATCTTCCAAACCCCTTTTGGTACCATGTCCGGCGTTGAGATACGTGCTAATACTATAAATACTATTCAAAGTGGTGTAGATATTAAAACACTACCATTAAGCCTGGGTCTACTTTCGTTTGTCTTAATCACTGTATTAGTTTTCTGGCTGATACTTAAAGTTGAAACTTTATTTGTGCTCTACAGCTCTCTGATTCTCACTGCTTTAGCAATTATCATCAGTGCTTATACCAGCTTTTCTTTACAGGTACTGTCACCACATTTCTATCAATTTCTTTTGTTTATTGTTTTATCGGGCACGTTACTGCTACTGCAGTATATTTTTGAAGCCAATGAAAAAAGATTTATTCGGCGTGGTTTTGAGCAGTATGTGGCGCCGTCAGTGGTGGCTGAGCTTACCAGTCATCCCGAAAAACTAACTTTGGGTGGTGAAGAAAGGAATTTGTCGATCTTGTTTTCTGATATACGAGGCTTTACAACTATTTCAGAACAACTCACTCCAGCTCAGTTAATGACTCAGTTAAATGAATACTTAGAAGAAATGTCGGAAGCAGTAATGGATAGGAAAGGTCTGGTAGATAAATATATTGGTGATGCGGTGATGGCCTTTTGGGGAGCACCTTTGGTTGATCCTGATCATGCTAAAAATGCATGTGAGAGTGCGCTAGCCATGATGGTGGCCTTAGATCGTCTCAATGAACGTTGGGCTAAAGAAGGGAAGCTGCCATTTAAGATTGGGGTTGGAATTAGTACTGGTGATGTGGTGGTCGGGAATATGGGTTCAAAGCGCCGCTTCAACTATTCGATTATTGGTGATGAAGTAAACTTTGCTGCACGCATTGAAGGCTTGACTAAGCAATACGGAGTCTCGTGCCTAATTGGGCAAACAACCTATGAAGCCATTAAAAACTTTGATTATCTACCGACTCGTGAACTTGATGACGTGATGGTTAAAGGGAAAATTGAGCCAAGGAAAATTTATGAATTACTGACTGCTCCACTGACAGAAGGGAAGAAAGTCGTTTTGGAACACTTCGCCACAGGACGGTCTCACTATAAAGCCGGTGATTTCAAAGCTGCTATTCAGGAGTTTCATAATGCCTTATTGGCTGATCCTACAGATGGTCCGAGTCAGGTATTTCTAGAACGGTCGGAGGACTTACTAAAAAATCCGCCAACCGACTGGAACGGAGTATTTGAGTTTAAGACTAAGTAGATTATTGAATTTAACATTAGTAATTTTATTATGACTTCTCTAGAAAGCGCCGGAATTAATAAAAGAGCATCATGGCTGGAGCTGTTTTATGATTTAGTTTTTGTGGCCATTATTGCTCAATTTACTTACGCTGTTGCTGATCAAGTTTTCACGATAGAAAGTCTGATAATTACCGTCGTTGTTGGTTATATGATTTTTACCGCTTGGTGGGGTACTACTGTTAGTCGAAACCTACAGGATTCAGAAACTACTAAAGATCGTCTTTATGTCCAGGTACTAATGATCTTTGCTCTACTTTTAAGTATCTTGATGCCCGATATTTTTAAAGAGGGAGATGTCTCAAGATTCTTCTTAGCCTACGCTCTGGTGCGACTAATTCAATTATTTATGCTACTGCGACTATATCGCCTTAAACCAGAAGAAGCTCCAGTAACATATAATATTGCTCAAGCTTTTGCGATTTCAATTGGCCTTTTTGTGGCAGCTTCTTTTCTGTCACTACCTTACGCTCTAATTTTGGCAGTAGCTGGTTTAGTTTTGGAGTTATTTGGACCACTGACTACTGGAAAGGGAAATAAGACCC
>JAGQMC010000026.1 GCA_020428815.1 Candidatus Kaiserbacteria bacterium | reverse complement strand
TAATACCGGCGCTTTTTTGGGTATGGTTTTGGCTTAAAGAAGACAGTCTTAAACCTGAACCGTATTTCCTAATCGCCATCTCATTCATTGCTGGTATGGCTGTAGTACCAATTGCCTTACCTCTACAAGAAATAGCGATTAGTCTATATGAAGGGACAAACAGAATAATTGTCTGGGTAGTAATAGAAGAGCTCCTTAAATATGCCGTTGCCCTAGGTCTAGTATTTTGGAATCGGGAGGTAGACGAGCCAATTGATATGATTATTTATCTGATTGTAATCGCCTTAGGGTTTGCTGCTTTAGAAAACGCTCTCTTCATATTCAACCCGTTAGTGGCTGGGGATATGTTAGATTCTGTTATTACCGGAAGTTTGCGATTTTTCGGAGCTACGCTCCTTCATGTACTAGCTTCTGGTACAGTGGGAGTTTTCCTAGCTATGGCCTATTATAAGAGCAAGCTGGTTCAAGTTATTTCGGGCACCATTGGGTTATTCCTTGCTATTGTATTGCATGCCTTATTTAACTTTTCTATAATGGATGCAAGTGGAGGAACCATATTTTTGGTTTTCCTCTTCGTCTGGATGGGCATCATCCTACTATTCCTTCTCTTTGAGAGAATTAAAATCCTCGAGCACAATCATAATCTTCAACAACAATTATCATGAAAAAACCATCATTTTTAGATAGATTAACCGGTAGTCAAAACGATGACTATGACCGTATATTAGACGAAGAACATGAATTTGGTGAGGATGACGATTTAGCAGTAGAAGAAGAGGAAGCACCAGAAGATGACGACACGTGGTCTGACGAAGATGACATGGGTTCTCAACAAGATGGTGAGTTGCCTGTGGATATGTATCAGACTGAGGATACCATCGTAATTAGAGCCTTAGTGGCAGGAGTAAGTCCGTCAGATTTAGACATTTCAATTACTCGTGACATGGTAACAATTCGTGGTGTACGTGAAGAATTTCAAGAAGTGCACGACGACTCATACTTCCACAGAGAATTATTTTGGGGCAGCTTCTCACGAACCCTCTTACTACCCGAGGAAGTAGCCATTGATGAATCCGAAGCTCAAGAGAAACATGGTTTACTTGAAATCAAGTTACCAAAACTCGACAAGCACCGCAGCACTCAACTCAAAGTTAGAACCAACGCGGGACATAAATAATTATTTAGAGCCGATTCCTGTGAGGGAATCGGCTCTTTTAGCTGAGAACTGGGTACTACTGGCTGTAGCGTCGCAGGGGAGCGTCTCCTTCCTGATAGTTACCATGTGCGTCACACCTAACACGGTAGGTTATTTTGGAACTTTCGTCCTCAACTACACCGAAACAAATGAATTTGTCGCCCCTGAAATCAGCAGCACCGAACGTTTCAACTACACACCCCTCGACGACTGCTTTTTTGTCGCCCCACTCATTGTAGGTTTGGATTTGTGCCATGTCACTTCTCCTTTAGAGTAGACAAAATAAATTAAAGCAAATGTATGCGAGATTGCAACAAGGGCAGATTCAGTCACTCTCGTAAATATTTTGTTTACAGGATACAAATCTCAGGGGCAGATTCGGCGCCAGTTCTAAGTAAAATCTATCGGGAGCTCAGATTTACACTAAGAACTCGCTGCCCCGTCGCTTCTGTGCGGACGAAAAGTCTTTCGTCCGGCTTCGCCAGAATCTTTTTTCGAATCTGCCCCTGAGCTACATATGACAACAGCCCAGATACTTTCGTATATGGGCTGGTCATATGTGCTCAGGGGCAGATTCGAACTGCCGACACCTGGTTCTTCAGACCAGTGCTCTAACCAACTGAGCTACCTGAGCAATTAAGTAAGAAATTAAAGCTTGATCACATTATCTTGCGAGCAAAACTCAGGAAAATAACCTTGCCTGAGCCAGAAGTAGTCTTACTCATCTACTTTCTTGCTTTTGTCTGAAGAACGTACGCGCTATTGTACTGTTTTTTCAGATAATTTCAATCTATTTCTCCTTTCCCTTTAAAACATCCACTAACTGAGACCAGCCTGGAGCCTCCTCAAGACCAATATAAAATGTCTGCATAGCTTCACTAACCGAGGTAAAATAAGGTTCAATAATGTAGTAATAAATAGCAACTGGTGCTCCAATTAAGATTAAAAAAGCCACAGTTCTTACCACAAAAGACCAGACGGAGTGTCTATGCAACTTATGCAGAAGCTCATTATTCTGCTCTAATAATTCGTGATTTTCTTTAAGCAACTCAACTAATTTTTCTTCAGCAGTTTTTTCTGGCGGCATACTAGAATTATACCAGCAATACCAATAAAATTAACAATATGTTAACCTAAGCAACGCCGTCCTCTTAGTTAAATGGATATAACAAGTCCCTCCTAAGGACTAGTTGCAAGTTCGATTCTTGCAGAGGACACGATATTAAAAGGCCAGCAAGCTTTACTTGCTGGCCTTTTAAATCAAAAAACTACAGACTGAGCAATTCTTTAATCTTTGCTTCATCAAATCCGATGATAACGTCTTCACCAATTCTGATTACAGGCACACCCATTTGACCAGTCATATCAACCATTTCTTGTCTTTTTTCAGCATCAGCAGCTACATCATGTTCGGTGTAAGCTACGTCATTCTCAGTAAAGAATTCTTTGGCTGCATGACAGAAGTGACACACTGGAGTGCTGTAGATAATCACCTCAGTACTTGAAGCAGCTTGTTCATTGTTTGTTTCTGGAGTATCCATATTTATCTAAACTTAATTAACTTCACCATTATATCAGAACGGGTCATTTTGTAACCTAAATATTGCGATAAATATAAATGGGCACAAAAAAATCCTAGCGCCAAAATTGGTACCATTTTTTGTTCTGCTGTTCTTTAGTACTACTAGACAAAGGTAATATTTCAGATTCATCATCATCCTCTTCTACTATTACGACCACTTTTTCCCCCGGCAATGCCACATCAAACTGTCTTCTCATTTCAGCCTCAACCCCTCTTTCACTAGATAGGTATTCTACTTGTTTTTCGAGACTTTCCTTTTGTTCCTCTAGTTTTACTGCTTGTTCTTTGGCTAGTTGGCTACGCTCTCGCATTTCCATTGCCACCTCAAAGCGAACGTACGCGCTG
>JAGQMC010000025.1 GCA_020428815.1 Candidatus Kaiserbacteria bacterium | reverse complement strand
TGAAGGAGAGGCTATTGCTTGGCATGTAGCGGAAGCAATTAAAGAACAGAACAAAAATATTAAGCGTGTAGCATTCAACGAAATCACTGAAGAAGCAGTCAAAGAAGCAATTGCTCATCCCCGCGAGTTAGACATGCACTTAAAAGAAGCTCAGGAGGCTAGACGCGTCTTAGATCGTCTAGTGGGCTACGAACTATCAGGACTTATTTGGAAGAAAGTTCGTTACGGCCTATCTGCTGGACGAGTACAATCACCCGCTCTACGCATTGTTATGGAACGCGAACGAGAAATTCGCGCCTTCATCCCGGACGACTACTTTGTACTCACTGCTGGACTTAAGGTGAGCCGAAAAACCGTGCCGTTTACTTGTACCAAAGAACCAAATAAGGAGGAAGAGGCTGACCGAATTAAAAAAGTCGGAGAAGCGCACGACTGGGAAGTGACAGCCATTAAAGAAACTGAGACTAAACGTTCTCCAAAACCACCCTTCACCACTTCTACCCTACAGCAAACCGCTTCTACTCGACTTGGTTTTTCTCCGTCTCGTACCATGGGCACAGCCCAGAAGCTATACGAAGCGGGACATATTACTTATATGCGTACTGACAGCACCACTCTCAGTTCGCAAGCGCAAAAACAAATCTTGGCACTACTCAATAAAGAATACGGCAAAGACTACGTTTCCCCTCGTTCATACAAAACCAAAAGCAAGTCAGCGCAAGAGGCTCACGAAGCAGTCAGACCATCAAACTTTTCTAAAAAGACAGCTGGGGTCACGGCTGATCAAAAAGCTCTGTACGAGTTAATCTGGGAACGAGCCGTCGCTTCACAGATGAGTGACGCAAAACTAAAACGCACCAAATTACTAGCTAATGTAACCGGTGCTAGTGAAACCATTCCTGACTTTGCAGTTAACGGTTCTCGAGTAATCTTTGATGGTTGGCTTAAGGTCGACACTCGGGCGCGCGGAGAAGATACTGAAGTACCAGAAATAAAGGAAGGAGACCAACTTAAGTGTCAGGAAGTAGCTATTGAAGCTAAGCAAACCCAACCCCCTAACCGCTACACTGAAGCTGGATTGATTAAAGAACTGGAAAAGCGTGGTATCGGACGACCATCTACTTACGCTGCAATTATGAATACCATTGCCCAACGTGGTTACGTTGAGAAAGAGGGTAGAACCCTAATTCCTACCGACACTGGGGACGTAGTTTCTACTTTTTTGGAAGAGCATTTTACCAAATACATCGGCGATGACTTCACCTCAGAAATGGAAGACGAGCTGGATGAAATCGCAACCGGTGACAGAGAATATGAAAAAACCCTAACAGATTTTTACCAACCCTTTAAACGAGATGTGGACGCTAAAGAAGATATTCCGAAACTAACCACCTTAGGGCCAGGACCTAAGGAATTCCCTTGTCCGTTATGTGGTGCCACCATGGACAAAAAATTGGGGCGAAATGGGACGTTTCTGTCCTGCAGTAAATACCCAGACTGTGAAGGTGCTCGTCTGATTGACGGTTCGGAAGTAAAGGATGAGGAACCAATCGGCAACCACCCTGAAACTAATGAACCAATCTTTGTCTTAAACGGTCGCTATGGACCATACGTGCAACTAGGCGCCACCCCTGAGAAAGTCAAAGGTAAAAAAACTCCAAAACCTCGCCGAGCCACCTTACCAGCCGATAAAAAACCAGAAGATGTAACTGTAGCCGACGCCGTAAAATACCTACTGTTACCTCGTGAGCTAGGAGAACACCCTGAAACTGGCGAACCGGTCATGGCTAATACCGGACAGTACGGACCATATATTGCTCACGCTGGTGATTTTCGTTCTCTTAAAGATAAAAAAGACGACCCTTACACCATAACTTTCAAGCGAGCCATGGAAATTCTCTCTGAACCAAAACAACTTCGGAAGGGAGAAAGTCTACTTAAAGAATTAGGCATTCATCCTAAGACTCGTAAATTAGTTAATGTCTATGAGTCCAAATCCGGCCGTTACCTTAAAAAAGGTTTTAAACGTATCGGTATACCAGACAATATAAAAACAGATGACATCACTATAGAACTAGCGGTTGACTTACTTAAGCAGTAAAAACCGGCGCCTCTGTGGCGCCGGTTTTTTGGGTATAATTCATTTTGTTATACTAGATGAATTATGGCATTTGAATCACATAAAAATTAGATGGAAGACAGAATCACTATTTTTGATCAAGCACTAAATGCAACAGAAATTGCAGGGTTACAATCATTCATCGCCCAGGCTCATGAAACCTGGCAAGAAAGGAGAGAGGAATTAAATGCTAGCGTTTAACCTAAACCATCCATTAAAAACTTGTCAATTGCTAGTTATAGCCTAGAATAGTTTTATGCACACAGTTGATGAAATAATCGCTCAATTAAACAGTCCGACTGAATCCGATAAAGATTTGGTCAGGAAGGCGTACACCTATGCGGCTGAGGCACATAAAGACCACAAACGCTACTCGGGTGACCCCTATATGATTCATACTGCTGCGGTAGGTTTCAAATTGGCTGAGATGGGCATGGGCCCACGCACCATTAGTGCCGGACTGCTCCACGACACCATTGAAGACACTCCGGTTACCTCTGAAGATATCAAGCAGGAGTTTAGTGAGGAAATACTATTCTTGGTAGAAGGTGTCACTAAACTAAGTTCGGTACGTTACTACGGAACCGACAGACATAACGAGAGTCTACGTAAATTATTTGTTGCCACCAGTCAGGATATTAGAGTGCTGATTATTAAACTGGTCGACCGACTCCATAACTTGGAGACACTAAATTTTGTTCCCCAAGAAAAGCAAGCTCGGATTGCCCGAGAAACTCTTGAGATTTATGTTCCAGTCGCTCACCGACTAGGAATGGGTAAATTACGCAAAGAACTAGAAGACTTGGCGTTTCCTTATGTTTATCCCGAGGAAGCTAAACGAGTAGAAGAATCTTTGTCTAGTAAGTTTGGTAATGCTAAAGATATTCTCGAACGAGAAAGAAAAGTTTTACAAAAAAAATTAGCTGACGAAAAATTACTGGACTTTCAAACCTCTTATCGAGTCAAAGGGATGTACAGTCTTTATAACAAACTGAAGCGTAAAGAATGGGATATTGATCAAATTTTTGACTTAATGGCTATGCGCGTGGTCGTGGAGGATATCCCTGCTTGTTATCGCACCCTCGGTATCGTACATCAGCTCTGGCGACCACTACCACAGCGAGTTAAAGACTATATCGCCTTTCCAAAACCAAACGGTTACCAATCACTCCATACTACCGTTACTACTCCAAATGGAGTGATTTTAGAGATTCAAATCCGCACCAAACAAATGCACCAAGAAGCTGAATTTGGTATCGCCTCTCACGTTTTTTATAAACCACCATCAGTCACTGATAAGACCAATCGACCTTCAATGTTTAGTAGCTTAGTACCTGGGCTATTTAGACCATTTGCCAAACGAGAACATCAACTAGAAGAAAAGTTAGAGGAGACCGCTAAGACTCCTCACTACAAAAAAATTCCTTTGTGGATTTCTCAGATTGGCCAAACATACAACTCAGATTCAGCTAAACCCACTAGTGAATTCCTCGAAGATGCTCAGTCTGACTTCTTCTCTAAGCGAATATTTGTTTTTACCCCATCTGGTGATGTGGTGGACTTACCAGTTGGTGCTACCCCAGTTGACTTTGCCTATACCATTCACTCTGAAGTAGGAGATCACACCGCCGGTGCGAAAGTTAATCGTAAACATGTCTCCCTTTCTACAGAATTATCAAATGGTGACATTGTGGAGATTGAAACTCGCAAATCATCCAAACCTAGTCCGAAATGGCTTGACTTCACCAAAACTTCGATTGCTCGAAAAAGAATCAAGACAGCGCTCGAAAAAGAATCTACACAGTAAAATTATTGATGGAGTAGAGGTTACTATCATCTTCGTTATCCCTCTTTGGCTGCTGATCAGCTTCATGTTCATGTCTAGTCTCAGTCAATGTTTCTGGCCTACTTGAAGGATCTTCAGTTATGCCAAAAACTGGAGAAGGATTAGCATTAACTGTGGTAACTTCGGATGGACGCTGAAAAGCCTGATTAGGCCACTCTGATGAGCTCGTATCTGTTGATTCTGTTGCTAGATTATCTTCCTTAGCCTCTGCCATAGTCTCGATTGGAGCATCCTCTAACACAACAGGCTCTATAGTTTCTCTATGGACAGACTCTTCTTCAACCTGATCTACTAATGAGATAAATTTATCTTGTTCAGGTTGATTTACAGGGTTTGGTTCAGTTTCTATAGCTGCCGTTTCGTGACTCAGCTGATTAATTGGTTCAGTAGCGACTGGTTCGTCTACCATTTGTAGTGGTGTGTGGGTAGCAATTTTTTCCAACTCTTCTTGACGATTAACCGGCAACACCTTCCCTTCTTCGTTCATTTTACTCAAAATCAACACTAGGTCATCTTCAGAAAAGTAATCAATGGTTAATTTACCTCCAAAATCAGTTTTTTGGATTTGCACCCTAGTGCCTAAAGTCTCAGTAAATTTCTTTTCAAACTCAATCAGATGACTATCTAAATCTTTTGGATTCTTTTTTCGCACTTTATCTGTGGCAATCTTTCGCACAATACGTTCCACTTCCCTAACCGACAACTTCTTCAAAAGGATTTCTTTGTAAACCACCTCTTGCTCTTCTGGGCGGTCGCTCAACATTAACAACGTTCTTGCGTGTCCTTCCATCATGTCACCGTATTTAAGTGAGTCCAGCATATGCTCTGGTAGTCCAAGTAAGCGAATAGAGTTGGATACGTATTCCCGACTTCGACCCACCTTTTCGGCTACTTGAGCGTGAGACAACCCAAAAGCATCAGCTAATTGTTTAAACGCAATCGCGCGATCAACCGCATTTAAATCCTCTCTTTGTAGGTTTTCTATAATTGCCAGTTCCAGCTTCTCTTGTTCATTCTGTTCCCCTTCGCGAATAATGACCGGTACCTGAGCTACCCCAGCTAATTTACTAGCCCGCAAACGTCGCTCTCCAGCAATTAGTTCATACTCTGAGTAAAAGGTTCCGTCTTCACGCTGCACTTCCTGCCTAGTAACAGTTAGTGGCTGCAAAACACCGTACATCCGAATAGAATCCGCTAATTCCTGTAGTTTATGTTGATCAAACTCCCGTCGTGGTTGAAATGGATTAGGAACAACCTTTTCTACTTCCACCCAATATATTGAATCTCCCTGAAATGCCATAGTTAAAATAAGAATATGTAACGGAATAAATCGCTACGTAAAATTGCCTCAAACGCAAACATCCCGTTAGCGCCATGTTTATTAATTCTAACACATTGTAGTTATACACAGGCCGGCGCTTCACACCGGCCAAAATAATTTTTCTAAATCGATTTTTTCTGATACACTCTCTTGACTTGATTGTTTCTAGTGTGCCGCGGTGGCGGAATTGGTAGACGCGATGGATTCAAAACCCATTAACTTCGGTTGTGAGGGTTCAAGTCCCTCCCGCGGCACCCTGGATGGAATTGCGTTGTATACATGAATAAAAATTCTACTTTGGCTTACATAATAGGAGTTTCTCTTGGTGACGGTAATTTATCTTGTCCAAACGGACGAGTAACTAGATTGCGTATAACTTGTGACTCACAATACCCACTCCTCATACAAGAAATTACGCTCAAATTGAAACAGCTCTTACCAAACAATAAAGTGTCGTTGGTAGACAGAAAAGATAACTGTGTCGATATCAGCGTCTACTCAAACACTCTGAACGATTTTATGCCTTGGAAGGTTAACAATGGTTCAAAATACGTTCAAAAGGCACGTGTGCCTGCTTGGATATTTAAAAATAATGGACATATAAAAAATTGCTTAAAGGGTTTGTTACAAACAGATGGAAGTGTTTACACTGACAGAAGATACAAAATGGTAAATTTTACTAACCATACACAAGAATTAGCTATAGATGTACACAAAATGCTCGTTAATATTGGATACACTCCTCATTTCTACGAGCACTCGAACACAAAACAAAAGACAAAATATGTTGTTCGTGTATCAAAAAACACAGAAAGGTTGATCTCCGAGCTACAACTCAAAAAAGAGTAACGTGCTAGAGACTTGTTAACTCCATATTATTGTCATTTTGTTATCTCTAAATTTTGCTAAAATTAATGTAATGCCAAAAAAGCCCAAAGCTATTGCCATAGTCGGACCCACCTCTTCTGGTAAGACTAGTCTTTCTATTAAATTAGCGATAGATTTCAACGGTGAAGTGGTTTCAGCTGACTCCCGACAAGTCTACCGCGGTCTAAACTTGGGTACCGGAAAAGTTACCACTGAAGAAATGCGCGGAGTTAGACACCATCTCCTAGACATCACCAACACGGACCACCGATATACCGCCGCCCAATTTGAGATTGACGCTACCACCGCCATTGAAAACATTCACGCTAGAGGAAAGTTGCCTATTATTGCTGGCGGGACTTTCTTTTATCTAGATTTACTCCGTGGTCTAAAGCAAACCTCTCCAGTGCCACCCGATGAAAAATACCGCACCAGTTTAGACGATTATTCTACCGAGGAACTTTTCTATAAACTACAACAATTAGACGCTTCTCGTGCTGACAGTATAGACAAGCACAACCGGCCACGACTAGTGAGAGCTTTGGAGATCATCAACGTACTGGGTCATGTACCAAAAGCAACCAACCAAGACTCACCATACGACTGGTTAGTAATCGGGATTGATATCGAAGAGGTGCAACTGCATAAAAACATCCACAAACGACTAACCGACCGTTTTGCTGCTGGTATGATTGAAGAAGTGGAAAAGCTTCACAAACAAGGCCTCAGCTTTGAGCGTATGTCTGAACTTGGTCTAGAGTATCGATTGATTGCTAAATACCTGCAACACGAATTAAAACACCACGAACTGCTAGAAAAAATGGAAGTTAAAAACCGCCAGCTTGCTAAAAGACAAAAAACTTGGCTGAGGCGAGATAAGGAAATAGTGTGGCTAAAACCAGACAACTACGAAGAAATTGAAACTCGAGTAAAACATTTTTTGCATAGCTAGGTTGACCTCCGCAGAGGTTTCGCCTAATATATTGTCCATTACATTGGGTCTATAGTTTAGTGGTAGAACAACGGTCTCCAAAACCGTCGGCCGAGGTTCGAGTCCTCGTGGACCCGCAAAAATAAGGAGTTAAAAGTGAAAACTTGGAACTTTTCACGACTATATTTTTCTAGGGCCACGAGGACTCGAAGACCTTGCCAGATATTTTGCAAGACGTCAGTCGAAACAAAATATCGACAAGGTGTACTGCTCCTGTAAGGAGAGAGGCTCCTCGTGGACCCGCAATAGAAAATACCTAGCAAACGCTGAGTATTTTATTTTACCCTACATATCAGTTCAGAACTGGTATACTTCTAACAATGAATGAAGCGACGGAAAACTTTCTCGAAGAACTCAAGGCTGATGATAATGTAATCGGTGTACTTATGTTTGGTTCTTGGTCACGAGGCAACAACCGTGACGATAGTGATGTGGATTTGCTTATTCTTGTGCAAAATGGCTTCAAACGGACAGTGACCGAGCGAGACGGTCAGATGTTTGAGTTAATCTATACAACACCTGACGCTGCGCTCAAATACTACAAAGAACACCTTGACGATACATATGGGCTATGGAGCGTAGCAAAAACCCTGTACTCCAAAGACAGTGTAGTTGAGACACTGCAAACTTCAGTCGATGAGCTTTTATCTAAAGGTAAGCCAGAAATACCACCTGTACAGCAAGAACAAATACTGTTTGATAAGCGAGACAAGTTGAAATACATCAAGAGTATTTATTGTGAGGACCCAACCACCTCAAATCTAATGCTATTCAATACCACACTTGAACTAACAGAGGTCTTCTTCGATTTGAGACAAGAGTGGACACCAGCCCCCAAACAACGCCTGCAACGTATCAATGAGCTAAACGAAACATTTGCAACTCAGTTGCGTGAGTTTTATCTTGAAAGCACTGCCACTGAAAAACGTTGGGAGTTGTTAGGTGAGATGACCAATTTAATTTTCAACTAAATCTTGCAATACTTGAATACTCGATTTGAGATATTCTCTCTCTTTGTAGAGTTCTGAAAGCCACGTTTCTTGCCCGCAAAAATAAGGAGTTAAAAGTGAAAACTTGGAACTTTTCACGACTATATTTTTCTAGGGCCACGAGGACTCGAAGCCGAGTCGCGACGAAGTCCGCAGGCGGAGCCGAGGACCGCGACGAGTGGAGGTTAATGGAATGAGATAATTTATGAGTTTACGAAATAAATTATCCATGAGAGTGACCGAGTCCTCGAACGACGCAGACATATTTCATTTTCCTTTCCTAGAAAATGAAACGGTCGAGCCGCGTCCAGCGCTCTTATGAACGTAGTGAATTAGAAAAAACGGGACGAGTCCTTTAAATCTAAATCCAGTAAACAAAAACTAGGTACAAAATAGCATGAGTTTATAAAAAGTTACTTAGTGTTATTTTTGCAAGTAGATAAAATTTATTATTGATCAAGTTAAACACAAGGCGTTGCTGTTTGATTAGGGAATAATCCTAGAAAGTAATTACGCCTAGCATTACAATCTTCCATGGAAGCAAAAGTGACTTTTTGTAGCACACCAGAAGCATTAACGTAAGTGAACATAAAATTTCCATCTGGATCACTTACTACATCAGGATTTTCCAAACTATTCGGCTCGTTCTGATCAATACACTCTATCTGATACCACGGTCGACCACTCTGACCACCCAACACTCCCTCTGGCACCAACGCGCGAATCAAAGTATCAACAATAATCCAAGCCGCTAGTACTATAATCAAACCGATAATTGCATTGGTCATCAGACTTCGAGCCTCGGTTTTAGCTTGTACATTTCCACCAGATATAACCATCTTGAAGCCAGCCCAAGCTATTAAAATAGCAAAGATGACCATCAAAACTCCAATCAACCAATCTAACAATCTTTCTCCTAATTCCAGCAACTGACAAGTACCACAATCCGGACCATTACAAGGTACCAACGGTGCAGCTGAGACCACATCAGGTAACACAATGGTTAGCAGCAAGGTCATTAGAAGTAGAAGACGAGCCATAAAATAATTACGTTATTTGTTTTACCAATCATAACATGTTCCAACTTTGAAAAATTACCAAATTGTGTTATTTTGTTCCCACTCACAAGTAACTTGTGATATTGAAATTAAATAAAATGCGTCGGTGGCAGAGTGGAGAAAATATAAATTGCTTTATATTTTCTCTGGTCTGTCGCTTGCGACAGAGTCGTCGATGTTTACGAGACGACAAGAGGACAATGAAATTGACTACGTATAATTTTACGAAGTTCAAATCATTATTGTGCTCCGAAAATACAAATAAATAACCCTGCGTCGGTGGCAGAGTGGCTGAGAAATGAACTGCTTCATTTCTCATCTGGTCTTCGATCGAATGCGAGAAGATTGGTCGTTGTGAGCTTGCGAACAGACCAAAGGAGGACAATCTAATTGACCACGTATACTTTTTACTTGGTACAAATGATTACTAAACTCCAAAATACAAAATTTAATATTATGCGTCGGTGGCAGAGTGGTCAATTGCATTAGACTGTAAATCTAACGGATTTATCCTACAGAGGTTCGAATCCTCTCCGGCGCACGAATACAAAATCAGCTCAAGCTTTGCTTGGGCGATTTTTGTCGTGCGCCGGAAGAAAGACGTGGGGCGTCTTATGTGAGGATTCGAAAAGCGGTTTGAGATATTTTGGAGCTAGCGAACAAAATATCCAAACGCTGCACGGAATCTGTAAATAGTTTTCTTTCTTCACTCACTCACAGATTTAAGTTCACTTAAATCTGATTCGTATCGCTTGAAAGTAAGATTCGAATCCTCTCCATCACAAAAAATACCCACGGATACCGTGGGTATTTTGATTATTGTCAGATCAACTGTTCCCAGCATAAGGTTCAGTGTAAATTTTCATCAACTGTTCAAGGTTTTCGCTATCCAAGTTATCAGGAATATTAACCGGTCCTACACTTATTTCAACGTTCTGCATAGGCAGGTCCAATTTCCGCATAACCGAAACGGCCATATCATAGTTTTTTGACATTTCCCTATGAGCACTACTGAAAACATTATCTTCACCTTCGTGATTTTCTACTAGCTGATCGTATAAAGACCGTCCTAACTCGGTACTGTATTTCAAAGAACGAAAATCTCGACGGCTCAGACTACGTCTTGGTACAAAGGATACATACTGGAAGCAAATATCAGCAATCTCCTGCATTAAGTCGTAATCGATTTGTTTACCAAGTATAAAGTATTGTATGTAGTTAAAGGCCACCAGCTTTTCATACAAATCTATCTGCAGCACATAACGACTCAGGATGAAAGAAATATAGTTTCTAACTAATTCATTCATTGGCCAATCGGTGCGCCGCCAAGCATCATCTACCAACAGAAGCCAAGGTCCTTGGGGTATATTATTGTCTTGTGACTCCTCTCTAGTAACAATGAAACCAGTTTCATCAAGTGTTGGAAACTGATTTTCTTCGTTTACTTCAGAAAAAATATTTTCTGGGACAATTGTTGAATGCGTTTTGATTTTGTCACCCATTACTCTATCCTCATAGAACAAACACCAAAAAATATCCTACCTGTTAATTACCAAGAAAACACTTGCAATAAAAAGTTAATTATTGCATTCTTTTGTTGGGCTAATTTTTTGAGGAGATAAAGATGTCACATTATAAATTTGATGGTGTAGACAGTATTGGAGATCGTTGGTACTTATGTATAAAACATAAACAACGATTCTGTAATTTTTGCCCTGGTTGCCATCCTCGATTGGACAAGATAATTAAGATTATTAGTTTATTTACTGCCTCTATTGTAGTACTTATTTTGTTCGGACCAGTCATCTATCTACTTCTGGATCAAATTATCCAATAGTGATTATTCCGAACTTAGTTCTAGTAAGCCTCAGGTGTATACTGCACACTGAGGCCTTTGCTTTTTATATTACCTATAAAATTTTGTTGATAAATTACTACAACCACCTCTATTCCCTATCCACTTGAACTAACTAAACTTTTCCGGCATATTATGGTCATGTTCTTTGATGTTAAATTTATTGGGGAGATGAAATGGATATTACATTTAAAATAACCTACAGCCTAGGGGATGACCGAGAAGATGAAGTGTGTAAAAGGATAACGAGACTTATCACAGCAACACAAAAAAGATGGGAAAAGGAAAACCCTTACCAAACACCCTTACGACATAAGAATAAGGGACCAGATTTTGATTTTAGACGACTGAAAAGAGCTGATGGTGAAAAGCACTTAAGTGTCACCATATGTTCACACAGCATTGGACTCTGGGTTGATGGGTTTAAAAAAGATTTTCAAAAAGATTTGCGAAAATTACTTCATATTGTCACTGGAGTTAAGGATCCCAACGTTTATCTAATAAAGCCTGAACCCAAGTCTGAACAATTGGACTAACAATCCTTCCTCGACCAAAAAGCCGCCTCTAGAGGCGGCTTCATGTTTTTAATAAACAAAACCTCGCGGTTAACCGCGAGGTTTTGTAAATATTCATTAAGCAGTGACCGCTTCCTTTTTCTTCTTGGATGGAGTTTTCCGGTTTCCATTATTACCGTTTCTTGAGCGAGCTTTCTTCTTGATTTCAAAATCCAATTCTCCTTTCTTAAGCGACACCTTGACGGTACCACCTTGCAACATACCCTCTCCTACCATCATGTTTGCCACCGGAGTCAAAATCTTACTCTGAATAATTCGTTTCAGTGGTCGTGCGCCAAATTTTGGATCATACCCTTCTTTCGCTAAATACTCTTTCACTTCTTTGGTTAAAGTCATGATTATCTCCTTCTTCTCTAATCGCTTAATGACATCATCGACTTGTAGTTCAACAATTTCAGCAATCACTTCTTCGGATAACAAATCAAAAGTGATGATTTCATCTAGACGATTGAGGAATTCTGGTCGGAAGTACTGTTTGAGACTTTCCATAACCTTATCTTTAGCTTGAACGTACTGTGCTTCTTCACCGTGATCATCGGCAAAACCAAAGGTAGACATGCGATCGATATGCTCAGCTCCAATATTTGAGGTCATAATGATAACAGTGTTCTTGAAGTTCACCTTTCTACCCTTAGCATCGGTTAAGTGCCCTGAATCTAATACTTGCAGCAAGATGTTGAATACTTCAGGATGAGCCTTTTCAACCTCATCAAGCAGAATCACAGAATAAGGACGATGACGCACTCGTTCGGTCAAACCTCCCCCTTCATCGTGACCAACATACCCTGGCGGTGAACCAATAATCTTAGAGACGGAATGTTTCTCCATAAACTCTGACATGTCGATTCTGAGTAAAGCATCAGGATCGTTAAACATAAACTGGGCTAAAGCGCGCGACAGCTCTGTTTTACCAACACCAGTCGGGCCGAGGAACAGAAATGAGCCGATTGGTCGGTTTGGGTCTGAGATTCCAGCTCGAGCGCGCTTAATAGCGTCAGACACGAGTTTCACTGCCTTGTCTTGCCCCTTCACCTTCTCGTGCAAAACCTCTTCCATTCGAGCTAATTTTTCAACTTCTGCTTCCATCATGCGTGCGACAGGAATTCCAGTCCAACGAGAGACTACCGCAGCAATGTCTTCCTCAGTCACCTCTTCTTTTATCAATCTACGACTACGTTGTAGTTTCTTCAGGCGGCGGATTTTTACCCCCAGATCTTTTTCTACGGCAGGAATCATGTCATAGCGAATCTCTGCTGCACGAGTCAGGTCGGCGATAGCTTCAGCATTGTCTGCCTCAACCCGCAACTCTTCCAGCTCTTTTTTCAAATTACTAATCTCACCAAGTGTCTCTTTTTCATTATTCCATTTGGTTTCTAAGTTTGAAGTAGTTTCTCTGAATTCTCCAATTTCTTTTTCAATTTCAGTAATTCGATCCTTGATTTTTTTCTTCTTTTCTGCAATTTCTAACTCTTTCTTTAAAGCTTCTTTTTCAATTTCTAGACGGCGTATCTTACGATCGGTCGTAACTAATTCTTCTGGTCTATTCTCCAGCGAAATACGGAGCGCTGAAGCGGCTTCGTCAATCAGGTCAACAGCTTTGTCTGGCAAAAAACGATCTGTGATATATCGGGAAGATAAATTAACTGCAGTCACAATCGCATCATCAGTAATACGGACCCCATGATACAACTCATATTTTTCAGCCAGACCACGCAAGATAGCAATGGCATCTTCTTGATTTGGTTCATTAACATAAACCGGCTGAAAACGACGAGTCAGAGCTGGGTCGCGTTCAATGTGTTTTTGATACTCCTTGAGCGTAGTTGCCCCAATCACACGAATCTCTCCTCGTGCCAGCGCGGGTTTAAGCATATTAGAAGCATCCATCGAGCCATCTGCCTGACCAGCTCCGACGATAGTATGGAGCTCGTCGATAAACAGAATGACTCGTCCGGCTGCTTGTTCCACTTCTTTCATAACCGCCTTCAGGCGCTCCTCAAACTCACCACGAAATTTTGTACCAGCCACTAATAACCCCAGGTCAAGTGATAAAATCTCTTTTTCTTTGACTGACTCAGGCACTTGACCTAAAACGATTTGTTGAGCCAAACCTTCTGCAATCGCAGTCTTACCGACTCCAGCTTCACCAATTAAAACCGGGTTGTTCTTGGTGCGTCGAGATAAAATCTGGATAACGCGTTGAATTTCAACATCACGACCAATCACTGGATCGACCTTATTTTCCTGAGCCAACTTAGTTAGATTGCGCGTGTACTTAGCCAAAGTACGATAAGTTTTGGGAGTCTGTGCGTCTGACACATTACTTTCACGCATGTCTTTAATGGCTTCTCTAACGCGAGTTTTATCAACTCCAGTGCGCTGCATGATTTCAATCGCTGGACCTGGGTTTTCTAAAGCAGCTACAAACAAATGTTCGACGCCAACGTAAGAATCGCCCATTTCTTCGGCATAAGTACCAGAAAACTCTAACGCCTTGGCTAAGTCTGGAGTTAGATATAACTGATAAGATTGCGAGATGGTATTTTGCACTTCAGGCATCTCTAGCGCTTCTAGTAGTAAATCAGTAAAGGCAATAATATCTATATCCAGTCGATCAAGAATAGCAATAACAGCACTTTCGTCCTGCATTGAAAGAGCGGTCAGAAGATGGACTGGACTAACGTGGTTTTGGCCACGCTCAATAGCTAGTTCGTGAGCTTTTCTGATTGCCTCCTTCGCTTTGGTAGTAAAATTGTGAAAATTAGGCATAGGAATTTTATTCAAGTTTCATTATACGGTATCGACAGTCAAACAGAATAACAGTACTAAAGTCGTGGTCGATATATAGAGTACTACGTACCCAATAACCTTATATTGCAATTATTTAAGGATAGAGTCAATAAACAAAAGCCGCCTGATATCATCAGGCGGTTTGGCTACAGAAATCTGGTCCAATTAACTAATTTGCTCCAAGATTTTTTGACATTCCTCTTCATAAAAATATGAACAATCAGCGTCCCTGTCTTCTCTTGAGAGCCACTCATAGCCACAGTTGCTGGAGTGAAAATACAGCAAATCATGATGTGCGTTCGGGTTTTTACCGGCAATCACAAACCGACAAGTGATGTAGAACATACCATAGAAGTCAGATGCTTCGTTCTTTACTTCAGTCACCTTAAACGAATTCGGGATTGTTGTGTTGCCGTAGCCATGACAAACCTTACAAGGTTTGGCTCCAGCTCTTACCTCACACTTTTCTTTGCCAGATCCATGACAGGCGTCACAAACCCACAGACTGTTCTCAGACGCCTCTTCATCAACTCCACTGAAATCAATCATTCTACCATCTATAAAAGCTTGTTTGATTTTTTCTCTCTCTTCCATCTTAAGCACCTCGCAAGATAAAATTGAAACACCGAACCACTTCCCTCGTCTAAATTAGCGAAATTCTTGAAGCTGTCAATAGACAACTAAACATTCTGCATTTTTTCAATATGAGACTGTAAGACGTCAACCAGCTTTTTCAACTCAGACGTAGTGGTAGTCGGACCAATAGAAAGGCGCAAGGTAGAGAGCGCGCGAGTATGGTCTGAAGAAATTTCAAATACGACTACACTCTCACCACCCCCAGCACCACTACACGCTGACTTGGTACTAACCGCAAACCCGTTCTTATCAAGCACAATGGTTGCAAACTCAGTATCAAGTCCAGGAATAGAAATATTGATATTATTTGCCAACCGCTCATCACCTAACGGACCATTTAGAATAGCGGTGGGAATTTTTCTCAGTAAATACTCTATCCCCACGTCACGCACTTTAGCGGTCATTTCCACTCGCTTTTTTCGGCCGGCTTGAGACCATTGCAGGGCTGTAGCAGCGCCGGTGATTCCAGTAACATTTTCTGTACCAGAGCGTAGACCGGCCTCTTGTTGGCCACCGTATACTACTGGAGCTAGCTTGGCCCGATGACTACACACCAACAGTCCCACCCCCTTAGGACCACAACATTTGGCTGTATCTAAAGTCAACAAATCGGCTCCTATTGAATCAAACTGGCAATTCAGCCACATTGGTGCCTGGGCAGCGTCAACGTGCCAACAAATATCACTCTTAAACCGCTCTTCGGCTGCCCTTAGAGTTTTTTTGATGTTATGTAGTGGTTGTATAACTCCAATTTCACTATTGGCATATGAGCAGGAAACTAGAATAGTTTTTTCAGATAACAACTCTTGTAAATCGGTCAAGATAATTTTACCTACCTCATCGACAGACACATAGTCAACGATTACTCCAAGGGAGGCTAGACGTTCTACTGTCCGCAGCACAGAAGGATGCTCAATTTTAGTAGTAATCACTTGCATGTCTTGGTACTCCCGACCAGTGTGACGCAGCGCTTCAACCATACCTAACATAGCCAGATTATTAGCTTCTGTGCCACCACTGGTAAAAGTGATGTATTCTGGACGCACTTGAAGACTTTTAGCGGCCAGCTCTCTAGCTTGGTCGACTGCCTGTCGTGCTCTTACACCTTCTGCATGAATTGCACTAGGGTTACCAAAATCACTACTTAGGAATGTAGTCATGGCCGCTTTTGCCTCCGGCAAAAGCGGCGTCGCGGCCGCCCAGTCTAAGTAGACTCTTTTTTGCTGCTTATTCCAAAACATAATTTAAAAAAGAATGACATAATAATTTGTATATGTAAAACAAAACCGCCTCATAAAGGCGGTTTTTGCTGAAGGTCTGATTTTATCAACCTCAAGCCATTGTAGGTCAATCCTTTTCCCGCTTTAGCAAACACAATCTTAAGTGGAATAAACTGACTGTTATCAGACCATAGTTTTATATTGTACAGAGTTGATCCTGTAGGCTCATGGAAACTAACTCGGTTTTCAATTTTGAAGTCCCTAAAAAGGTAGTCCTCCTCCATATCAAATGAAAAGAATGTGGAAAATCTAGCACTGTTTCCCTCCATTACTATTTGGCCAACCTGAAACAGGCGACTGATTCGATTCTTAGGTGAAGTGTACTTATCTTTAACAAAAAGCTCCCTAGCAGCAATCTGAAATCCGTCTTTAGTACAATGCAAGGATTTAGACATATGCAGATCGTAAGCCTCCGGCAAATCTGAACACAGAAGAGCAAGTACTTCCACCGGAGCGTACTCGGCCCTGAGTAGCCCTTTTACTTCTCTTATTTCCATAACTCACCTCGTGTGCTGTTGCTAATCCAATTTTATTTATACTACTAAAATAGTGTTTGTCAAAACATGACCGCTATCAACTCTTTATTTTTCTGGATAAAATGGCCGTTTTTTGCTATACCCCCTCACTTGCATTTAGTCAGTCTTATTATCAATAATATAGACCAACCTACAAAGGCATAACGTCCATTAATTTACACAAAAAACAACCCTGGACACTAGCAAAGCTAGTAGACTAAATGCTAGTGTCGGGGTATACTCGCCGGTAATCATTTATCAGCACACCCACAGGGTGTTTTTAGGCTAAACACATAATTATGGCTAAAAATAAAAAAACAACAACTCCAAATGTAGTAAAGCGTCCTCCAGTGGTGGTGGTAATGGGTCATATTGACCACGGCAAGTCTACTCTTTTAGACACCATCCGAAAAAGTAACATCGTGGACGGTGAAGCAGGCGGCATCACCCAACATCTTTCAGCTTATGTGGTACCACACAAAACCTCAGAAGGAGCTGAAGAAACCATCACTTTCCTAGACACACCTGGTCACGAGGCTTTTCAGAAGATGCGATTGCGCGGGGCGGATGTGGCTGATGTCGCTATTCTCATGGTATCAGCTGAAGACGGTGTAAAACCACAAACCCTAGAAGCCTTGGAATCGATTAAAGCCGCTGATATTCCTTACGTTGTAGCCATCAACAAAATCGACAAGCCAGGAGCTGACATTCAACGTACCAAAAACACTTTAATTGAACACGAAATTTACATCGAAGGTATGGGAGGTGATGTACCGTGGGCAGCAATATCTGCCAAAAAAGGTGAAGGTATCGACGAGCTATTAGATTTGGTAGTGCTTGCTGCCGATTTAGCTGAACTGCAAGGCGACACTAATGCACTTGCCACCGGTAAAGTCATTGAAGCCAAAATAGATCCAAAGCGCGGTAATACTGCAACTTTGATAGTTACCAACGGTACACTCGAAAGTGGCCAATGTGTAGTGTCAGGGGACACTTACTCCCCCGTTCGCATCATGGAAGACTTCCAAGGAAAGACCGTACGCGAGGCTGGTTTATCTACCCCAGTAAGAATTGTTGGTTTTACTGACATTCCTGAAGTTGGAGCAGAATTTTATACCGTAGCCAATAAAAAAGAAGCAGAATCAGCTATCGCGACCGCTGAACACCATGAACACAAAGTAGTAACCAAGGTAGACACTTCCCTCCCAGTAGTTCCTCTTCTCATTAAAGCGGACGTATTAGGGACGATTGAGGCTATCCAGCACGAATTAGATAAATTTGAATCCGATCGCATTACTGTAAAAGTGATTGATACCGGGGTCGGTGATATTAATGTGAATGATGTACAAAATGTAAGTGCCACTAAAGACGCAATCATCGTTGGCTTTAATGTTAAAGTCGAACGACCAGCTCAAGACTTAGCTGACCGACTTGAAGTTGAAATTGACACTTTTAGTATCATTTACGAACTTTCAGAGTGGCTAAATACTGCCCTTAAAGATCGCACACCAAAGAAAGAAGAGCGTGTCGAAACCGGAAAAGCTAAAATTCTTAAACACTTTAGTGTGCAAAAAAACCTGCATGTAATGGGTGGACGGGTGGATGAGGGCTCAATCAAGTTGGGACAAAATGTAAAAATAACTAGACGAGATATTGAAATTGGTACCGGTATTATTAAAAACCTTCAGCAAGGTAAGTCTGATGTATCGCAAATAGTTGAAGGTGAGTTTGGTATGCAAATTGAGACCAGAGCTGATATTGCTCCAGGCGACTACCTAATACCATTTGATATTGTGATTACTTAATATGGCGGTAGATAGAAATATTAAATTGGCCGGACTAATCAAGGAGCTCGTAGCCACTTACGTACGAAATGAAGCGAACAGCGACCCTCTTATCACTATAACCAACATTGACCTGTCTCCTGACGCCCGACGAGCCATAGTTTTTGCCACCACTATTCCTGATGATAAAGAGCAGGACGCTGTAGTTTTTTTGAAGAGAAACGGAACCGAAATCAGAAATTATCTTAAGAAAAAAGCAAGACTAAAGAACATTCCTCACCTAGAGTTTATGGTTGATGCTGGTGAGAGACATCGCCAACACATAGACGAACTAACTCGCAAAATTGAATCAAATTAATTAAAAATGAGCGACTTCAAGTCGCTCATTTTTAATTTGTCTACTCTAAAAGTAAATAATGATCAGGAGAGAAATGGGTATGCCTAATCTTAGTTGGCACCAATTGGTAGAGCTTGGCATGGCACACCGTCCTTGTTTCCATCAAGACGATTCACATCACCCTCGATCCCACCAGCATTATCAAAGAAAGTCTGGGCTTCTCCTTGAGTTGCAAAGTCATCACAGTTGTACTCATCTGTGAACTTAGCTCCAACGGTTCCTTCTGGCACTTCATTACCTTGTTTGTCTCGCAAAATTCGTGTCAGTAAACCACCGTCTGCTGCCGTCTCTAAGTTACCCTCTTCATCCCGCTCAATAACCGCATCAGAGACTGATCGTTCTTCAATCATAGTCCCCAAATCAAGATCGGTATTAGTTACCTCAAAACCAAGTGCTACCAGCAACACAATTCCTACTCCAATCATCCATGCTCGAATGCTTTCGAAGAGAATTCCAAGAATAACTACAATCAGCAATAAACCTCCAATTATATACAGACGGGCTTTTTTACTCTTCCGCCAATTTGCTATTTCGTTCATATGGAGTGATTATAGCAATCTTTCTAGAAATTATCTTTTGTAAGTAATGAAGAATAATGCTAAAGTACAGCTTACAAATTTTATAATTTGTACAAGTCCTGGTGGCGAAGTGGTAACGCTTCGGTCTGCAAAACCGACATGCGCGGGTTCGATTCCCGCCCAGGACTCAAGAAAAAGCACATGCTTTTTCTTAAAGGACTGGGAGACTTTCGAACAGGGACTTTAAGTCCCGTAAATTACTTACCAATTTTGCTGTCAAGCAATAATCAATACATGCTCAGGTGGTGGAATCGGTAGGTGAGATAGTCTGGGAGACTTTCGAACAGGGACTTTAAGTCCCGTAAATTACTTACCAATTTTGCTGTCAAGCAATAATCAATACATGCCCAGGTGGTGGAATC
>JAGQMC010000024.1 GCA_020428815.1 Candidatus Kaiserbacteria bacterium | reverse complement strand
CCATGGTTCTTCTTCCTTAAGAGTTTGTGTATTAATTTTACCAGCAGTGTCACCGTCTACTGCTCGGCTAGGATTTTCGTTGTCTTTGGTGCTTGATTGTTTTGTGCTCTTATTTAGGGCGATGTTTGATTGAGAAGCAGACACTAAACCTAATTGAGAAGTCGGCGACAATAAACCAAAAGCTCCTTGCCACATAGCTTGGGCTTGGTCTAGACCAAACAACGAAACTAGCGATGTATATAACGCCTGATTGGTTTGAAGATTAGACGCCTCAACTTTTGTCGCTGGAGCAACACTAATCAACAACAGAAACACTAAGGTGCCTGAAAATATTTTCTTTAAAGACATGATATTAATAATAAAATTTAGTAAAAATGAACATCTCCAAACAAACAAGAGATGTAACTACCTCTAATATAATTAATAGCATGATTACATATGTACTCCAGCCTCAATTGTGGACATGCGACCTGTTACATTCATAACTCGCATGATTTTGCCTACTCAGGCAGCTGAGTCTCCAACAAGGCGGCTCTGGTGTATATATTTGAAGGAGCCCAAATCATAAAACTCATCACTCCAGCATCGTAACTAGCTTGAATTTGAGCGCGTACGTCGGCCGCATCATAATCACCACCATAATCAAAATCCTGTATCCAAGTACGGAATTTTTCGGCAGTATACACCGGCTTTGCATATTCTCCGGTAAAGGTTTTGGTGCCACTGGCGTTGGTGGTGAAAATTGGCTCGTGCAGAAATCCCTGCATTGGAGTAGTACTTGATACCATCCTATCAACCCCTGCCTGCATGGCATAATTTACTACCTTATAAGGATAATCGTTAGGATTACCAAGACCTAAGAAACTATTGGGATAATGTGATGGATATACCATCGGAGCGATAAAATCAAAATACGGCGCCGCCCTATCTTGAACCTGTCCAATTGATAAATCGTCAAAATTTGTGGTGGTCATACCAAATAGGTCAGCTGACGTCCATGGGGTACTAGATGATCGTCCGGTATTTAAATGTTTGACTACCTGGAAACGTTCTTCCTCATCTAATTTTTCATTTAGGTATTGGAAAAAAGCCTCTAGGTTGGCCTGCCTGTCCATTCCGTACTCTCCGGCTACACTTTGTGGATAGTAAGTGTCGGCCATATTTCCATCGGATGGATAACGTACATAGTCAAAGTTTAATTCATCAAAGCCAATATTGTATGAATCTACTGACAGCTCAATAATATGGTCCCAGTATGGCTTACTCGCTACGTCGATAAAAGATAAACCTTTACCATCTTTCCAGACGGTCTGCTGATCGGCTCTTAAGACTGCCAACTCTGGATGATCAGGTGCATAGAAAGGATCCTGAAAAACAGTAATTCGCCCAATCACAAAAATATTATGATCATGAAGCATCTCAATAAATTCCTTCATGTCTCTGGTGCCGCATCTCGCTTCGGCCCAGGCGGAGTGCCAAGCTGTTGAACTAGCTGGAAAGGAGATGGTTCCTGAATAATCCTTGATATCAATCACCACAGAATTAATTTCAGTATCACGAATTAGCTGAACTAGTTTTTGCCTGAAAGATGGAGTTCCAGCGACACAGGAGGTCATATAAATCGCTTTTACTGGTTCTGGTAGCGGTACATGATTGACTACTGTCCGATCATCTTTAATGACCACATCCCGAGTCTCGATTGTTGATTCTGGAGTCTCTGCTGCTACTTCAGTTTTTTTGACTGTTTTTACCTCATCTGTTTTTACGTCAAATAAAGTCATTGGCACCAAAGTAAAAACTGCAAATGTGACAGCGGTAAAAACTAAGGGTGTGCCAATCTTATGCATAAACTACTTTAGCGAGTTTTCTTCAAACAAGACTTCAGTTGTTTCGACAAAGGAATCATTTCCTCGTACACCGTCACCCTGATCTAGTTTTCTTAAATAAACACCCCGACGTAATATATAGCCAATAATTATCAAAATAACTCCAATACTTAATACTGCATATTGTCGCCAACTTTCTGGTACTCCTAAAAATGGGACAATGGTTAATAAAATTCCAAAAATAAATACGAGTGTTTCTTTTGACACAGTCTTTCAGTAATTAACGTTGTAATTACAATATTTTAACGTGAGTCCACACTTAGGACAAATGGTAACAAGATTACTTATTTCTCATAATTACCACGAACTCCCCTTTTTGCTTAACAGTTTCATTTTCTAGGGTTTCAAGTAATTCTGCTGGGGTACCAACTAACATCTCCTCATGCAGTTTGGTCAACTCCCGACCAATGTAGATTTTTGCTTCTGGATGCAATTCAGCTAGAGAATTTAAGGTCTTTATAATACGGTGAGTCGACTCAAAAAAGATAGTTGGCAACCTATAGTCAGAAAGGGACTTAAAGAAAGTTTCCCGACCTTTCTTTTGGGGTACAAAGCCTAGGAAGGCAAACTGGTTGCCAGAAATTCCCGCCAGTGAGAAAGCAGCGGTCACAGCTGATGGACCGGGGATTATTTCAATAGCAATACCAGCTTCACGCACTTTATTAATAAGCAGCACTCCAGGATCACTGATTCCTGGCGTGCCAGCATCTGACACCAATACCATATGCGCCCCATCCTTTAATTCAGCCACAATGCGCTCATGTGCTTCTTCGCTAGTGTGGGCGTCGTAACGTCGCATTGATTTAGTAATATCATAGTGTGCTAACAGCTTGCCAGTCACCCTAGTGTCCTCACACAAAATAACGTCGCACTCTTTAAAAGTGCGTAGAGCTCGCAGAGTTATATCTTCCAGGTTGCCTATTGGAGTGGCTACGAGTGACAACTTACCTATCATAATGAATGAACCATAGCACTAACTGTGCAAATAGAAAAGCTGCGAAGACAAGGTCTTCGCAGCTTTTAATCTTCCGAAGGGTTACCCTTTGTAAGAGTTTACTTCCAGCTAAAACCACGGCCAAAGTGACCCCAAGCTGCTGTATCTTTGTAAATTGGAGCATCAAGTTGCAGAAATGATTTTATCCCGTTTGGTGTCAGATCATAACCTTCTACTTCTTCAGGTACTCCATCCACTGTCGCTACTGCCATCAAAGCATTTGGATGACCAATTGCATAAGCGAGCTTTACTAACACCGTCTCTGCTTCAGGATATTTTTCTAGGTAATCAACCGCAATCCGACGTGCCATGTAAGCAGCGCTTCGATCTACCTTACTCGGGTCTTTACCTGAAAAAGCTCCTCCGCCGACAGCAATTTCTGGTCCGTAATTATCGACAATAATTTTCCTTCCGGTTAATCCAGCATCAGCATCAAAGCCGCCCTGATTCCAATCACCAGCTGGATTAATATGGTATTCCTTAGCGTCTTTGATAGTTTCTTTGACCAACTTTTCTAAATCAGTTTTTGGAGCATTTTGAAAACTGCAGACCACTGATGTAATCTCCCCAGCTTGATTGACTGTAACTTGCGTCTTGCCATCGTAGGGGTACTTTTCATAAACTGCCTGACAAAGTCCCCTAGCCAACTCATACTCTTTTGGCATGTAGGTATCAGTCTCGCGAGTGGCGTAACCGGTCATAATTCCTTGGTCACCAGCCCCACCAGTATCGACCCCTTGAGCAATTTCAGGACTCTGCTCCACAATATGAATAATAATGTCATACCCTGCACCAGCAATTTCTTCTACAATCTTTTCGATATCAATGTCTTTCGCTAGTGAGGTCACTTCCCCAGTTACCATAATCTTGCCGTGCGAACCGACCGTCTCTACTGCCACCCGACTCTTTGGGTCTTGTTCTAAATAGGCATCTAAAACCGCATCAGAAATTCGGTCGCATAATTTATCTGGATGTCTAGGTGAAACACATTCGGCTGTTCTTAACATAATTCTTATTTTAATTTCTAAACACGTTCAATAAGTTACAAAAAATACACCCAATTATGGGTGTATCCAGGAGTTACGCATCTGTCCCATTTTAGTGGGTTGAAGGTCGCACCGTTTCTTCAAAAGAAGAGTGGTTGCGGATGGAGTCTCGGGCGGAAAAATTTTCATCCGAAATTTTTCCGCCCTTCGGGTCAAGTCCCTCCTCCATACTCTGGATACTTATTTAGTTGTGTATGTATATTATAACTCACTCAGTAAGAAAAAGTTTTAAATTGATTTTGTGTGAAAATATGGTATAATCGAAAAAATTTTGTTCTCTTTTGTTTTTTACAAGGAGGTCCAAAATGGACTTTATTATAGTGTTTTTCACGGCTTTTTGGTTAGTGCTGGTTGGGGAACTTGGCGACAAAACTCAGATTGCGGCCGGTACTGGAGCTTTGGCTAACCGAAAAGATACTTTCATTATCTTTTTGAGTTCTGCTCTGGCTCTACTAGCAGTAGCTGCTCTGACTGTATTTTTTGCTGGACTTATTCCTGAGTCATGGCTACCGAAGGTTGAATTATTTGGAGGCCTAGCTCTCTTCGGTTACGGAATCTACCTGTACCGACAGGCGGGTATCCCCGAAGCAGAGGAAGCAAAAGATGAAGGTCATGGTTTGGTTTTATTTGTGTCACACTTCTTAGTGGTCTTTATTGCTGAGATGGGAGACAAAACTCAATTTGCTACCTTAGGTGTGTCGATTGAAAATCCTGAACATCTCGCAGTAGTTTTTGCTGGATCTGCAACTGCACTCGTAACCGTCACCGCGGCCACCGTCTGGGGTGTCACCAAGGTGCCTACTAGCTGGATCAAGAGGGTCCAACAAGTGGGAGCCGTATTGATGTCAATCTACGGATTGTATATGATTGCATTTTAAGCTACTTAATGGCCATAGGCGCCGCGCATACGCAGCGCCTATTTTTATTTGCATATTGAAAATGATAAAAAACAATCTTATCATATATGATAAGATTGTTTTTTATCAGTTTGCTTGGCCGGAGCTAAGGGTCAAGCATTATTTCTTTTTTATTTAACTAAACTATTAGCCAGCTCAGTCACATCCCCTGCCCCCATTACAATCACCACGTCGTCTTGAGTAAGTTTTTTTCTTAGAATACTTTCTACCTCCGCAAACGATTCAACAAAGGACGAGGCTTTAGTGAACTCCAAAGCTTTGACCGATAACTCCCGACTACTGACACCACTAACGTTTTCTTCCCTAGCAGCGTAGATTGGTAAAAATATTACCTCATCAGCCAAACCCACCGCCTTAGCAAAGTCACTAAATAATTCTTTAGTGCGAGTGTAAGTGTGTGGCTGGAAAACAATGGTTAATTTTTTATCAGGATACAGTTCTCTAGCACTACCGATGCTAGCCATAATTTCAGTTGGATGATGAGCGTAGTCATCATAAACCAAAGCCCCGTTAAGCTCACCCTTATATTCAAAGCGACGCCACGTTCCTGAAAAACTTCGAAGAGCTTCCTTGGCAGCCACAAAATCTAGCTTTTCATGCTTAGCTACAGTGAGAGCAGCGGCAGCATTAAGCCGATTGTGTATACCAGGCTGCTTAAGTTCTAGTTC
Organism: Candidatus Kaiserbacteria bacterium; assembly: GCA_020428815.1. Taxonomy (GTDB): domain Bacteria; phylum Patescibacteriota; class Minisyncoccia; order Phycocordibacterales; family UBA918; genus OLB19. Next base: position 5,148 of record JAGQMC010000024.1, on the reverse strand, counting down.
GGGGTCTAAGTTCTCTAGATAATTAATCACCGTAACTTCCAATCCTTCAATTACTGGCTTCACATTTGGATCACTGGTATCAGCAATCACGACACCGGTTTCACTCACCTGTGCGGCTAACTGTCGGAAGGCTTTTTGTACTTCATGTAAATCTGAGTAACAATCGACATGCTCGTGTTCGATATTAGTAATCACTAATATTTCGGGCTTTAGATGCAGAAAATCTTTTTTATATTCACAAGCCTCCACAATCGCATACTTACTCTTGCCGGCTCGGTAGTTACTCTTAGTCTTGGCCCTAAGCGAACCAACCACCGCGGTCGGATCTTTTTCCGCATTTTCGAAGATGTCGGTAATCATGGCCGTGGTGGTGGTCTTGCCGTGAGTACCGGCGACGGCAATGAGATAGTACGGGTTCATTGCTAACCCTAGCGCTTCAAAGTAATTAACCATCGGAATGCCCGATTTTTTAGCCGCTCTCATCTCATCTTGATCAGGTGACATTGCCTCGGTGTAGATAATAAGTTCAATATCCCTAGTGATGTTGTCAGCCACTTGCTCACCATATATCTGCACCCCTTCAGTATTGAGCTGTTTAGTTATGTCAGTCAGATTCCAGTCAGAACCGCTTACCACTTTCTTCTCCGACAAAAAATGACGCGCCAAAGCAGACACACCTATGCCGCCAATACCGATGAAATGAATTCGATTTATCTTATCTATATTAAGTGTTGACATATTATGAGCGTAGCATAATATCATGCCAGACACAGTCTTTACAGAGAGGAAGACCAATGACTGAACCATACGTTTTTTCCACCTCCAAATACACCGTAGCTCTATACGGTCCACAGCCATCAATTATCAAAGCGCGAGAGCTAGCAGTAGTACACGGCGCTAATCCAGACAGAATTTGTGCGATTAAAGCCGCTAGTAATGCTACTTGTCGTGGTTTTAAGGAAATTCAAGCGCCTAACTTTGGCTCTATGGCTAAAAATGATTTTGATAATTATGCCGATGGAGTGACCCTAACCAAACCTGGTGACTCTGCTATTCTGTGGACAGCTGGCTGTCCATCTGACGCTATGCTTGAACACTCAACCAACACGTTGTTGTTTACTCATTCTGGTCGACCAGCTTTGACGCCCAAAAATGATTTGGGTGAACCAATCAACAACATCATTACGTTGGCCTACCAGCAATTGGTGTTCGGGGTAAAAAATCCTCAGGTGGAAGCATTCATCGCGGGATGTGTTTGTCCTGAACACTTTCGCCATGACAAACTTGAAGCTCAACCCTTAATAACACCGTTCGATCAGATTGGTGAAGTAGCTTTTACAAACAGAATCAAAGGAACGCTGGATTTAAAAAGAATCATTATCTGGCAGTTGCTGGAAGCGGGGGTTCTACCCCAAAACATTCATCATGATGGCTTATGTACCGCCGAAACACCATGGTTGACTGATTATCGTACTAGTAAAAATAAGGAGGCTCGCAATGTAGTCATTGCCGTCCTACACTGAACAATCAAAGCGCAATCCTAACAGGGTTGCGCTTTTTAAATAAAAAAACCGTCCGGTCTCGAGAACCCAGACGGTTGCGCAGCCAACTTAGCTGCTAATCAATCAGTCGAACTGTTGTTTAGGCATATAACCATTTCACAGGTTTGACACCCAACAGGTTCTGGTTAAGCAGCTCTGTCTCCCGTTCCAACAACCCTACAGGCTCCAGACGATGAGCAAACTGCGGCTCCAGATTAATCCGACTAACAGTGGTCGTACTTGCAACCAGCGCAAGCACAAAAGCGGCAAGAGCCGCCAAACTTAAACCCTTTTTCATTCATCGTTCTCCTTTAATCATTAGTGGGTTTAACGCGAGTCTAAAAACAAACCCGCACAGAAAACAATACAACGATTTTATAATAAATCAACCAATAAGGTCTAAGCGAGGTCTGGCGACAAATCTTTGGCGGCTATTTTATTAATACAGCGGATAAATTCATCATTGCGTTCATACTCGTTCTTAAACAATCCAAATGAAGCAAAGCCGGGGCTAAACAGGAGCACGTCGCCGGGCTCGCCTGCGGCGAGCCCGGACTCTACTGCCCTTTCCATACTATCCACCACTTCACAGTCAATTTTGTCTTTTATCTGATCAGTTCCTGTCCCAGCTAACAGAACCACCTTTTTACAATATTCCGGAATTATATTTAGTAAGTTTATCGGATTAATCGCTTTATAGGCACCGCCGGCAAGCAAAATCACATTTTTATCTTCTTTATTTCCGACTGCTTCTAAGCCCTTTATCGTAGCCTCAGGAATGGTTGAGTTGTTATCATTATAGATTTTTACGCCCTCTCGCTCTCCCAAATATTGCAATCTTCCTTCTACCCCACCGAAGCTAGCCAGTGCTGGAAATATTTCTTCATCAGTTAGACTGATGGCTTTCAGAGCTTCGTAGGCCAGTCCCGCATTGAGACGATTGTGTTCTCCCGGCATAGATAACAGTGAGGCCTCGGGAATCACTGAAGCATCAGCTAGCACCACCTCTTGCCCTAACTCAACACCGCTTAAGGTCTTGGCTCGTTCAAACACTTCGGGTGTGGTTATAAATACTGAGTTTTCATCCTGATACTTGAAAATATTGGCCTTGTCTTCAAAATATAGTTTCATTGCCTCTTCCTTACTCTTGCCACCAGCCTGATAGTAGTTGAGGTGGTCTTCCATAAAATTAGTAAAGACGGCAATCTGTGGGCTCATTTTATTCCATCCCCAGCCTTGCAACTGCCAAGAATCTAGCTCCATTACACAAATAGAGTCTTCTTGCACTTCATTTAGTAAAGCCAGATTAGACAATCCTCGCACGTTCCCTCCAAGAAGGATTTTTTCTCCAGTTACTTGACTCAAGACATGATGAATCATGTGCGTCACCGTGGACTTACCTCTGGTACCAGTCACTCCCACAATCGGAATCTGAGAAAGTTCCGCAAACCAAGCTGCTGATTGCTTAAGTGGTACACCGGCCTCCTTAGCTGCCTTAAGTACTGGCATATCTAGTGGTGCCCCAGCCCCAACCAGCACGTAGTCTGCTTCAGTAAAGTGCTCAGTTTGATAGGGACCAAACGTAAAACTAACGTTGTCGTATTCACTTAGAGCGTCGACCGATGGTTGCATCACTTCCTGCGGCGCATCATCTACCACATGAACCTCTGCTCCCTGTTCAGCCAAAAACTTGGTGTCCCCCACCCCTCGACCAAGCAAACCAATACGCATGACAGTCACCTTTTTACCTTTGAAATAGTCCTTAAACATAACCATACTATACACAGATTTTTAATAAATAAAATCTTTTACGAGGTGAGCGTGTATACTTTAGAGTATGAATACAAACGGCAACAATAGATCCTTAGAATCTTACAAAATTTTTCCCTACCTAGCCTGGGTAGTAACTATTGGGTTTTCCTTTTTTGTTTACAATATCACTCTAGATTTAAAAGCTGTAACAATAGAGTTGCAAGCGCAAACTGAAATGCTACAACAACAAATAAGTTTAACGCCTAATATAACGGAAGGCACTGAATAGTGTAATTTAAGCAGCGGGTTCCCAAAGGGAACTCGCTGCTTTACAATCATCAGTATGAAATCAAAACTAAAATCTTTAGTAATATTTATAGTTGTCTTGATTATTTTTGCTGGCACCATTATGGCAGCTGACAGTCTAGCCAACAGCCCTACTCTAACCAAAATCGCCGCTGATTTTGGTTATCTCGGTGTATTAATCATTGGTCTAGTGACTGGTTTAAACACCCTTCTTCCACTTCCAGCCGCCACCTTCACACCCATTTTTTTGGCAGCTGGATTATCGATTCCGATAGTAGTGATATTTTTAGCGGTTGGTACCCTGATGGCTGACACCCTTGGTTTTGTGTTTGGTCACTACAGTCGTGAAGTTATTCGCAGAAAGCATCCTCAAATTTTTTCTTACTTTTACCATCTCCAACAAAAGCACAACAAACTGATGCTGCCTCTAGTCGCGAGTTACGCTGCTTTTATACCCTTTCCCAACGAAGCTATTCTGATTCCCTTAGGTTTATCAGGAATGAAATTTAAATACCTAATACTACCGTTAGTTATCGGTAACATCATCCATCATTCACTACTAATTTACGGTGCGACTAATATAATAAGGTTATTTTAATTAGTATTGTATACCACTACAACCAGATCCTCCTGATGCACGGAATTCATCCTTACAACGAGTTGTTCTATATGGCAAAGGAAACCAGCAGTCATCAGCCCCCGGTCCATTATCAAGTATTCCATCTGGACCAACAGTCCTCAACCAATCACCAGTACATGGTCCTTTCGGATCTCCTTCTGGTCTTTCCAACTCATTTTCATCCAATACGTATGGTGCACCCCATGGGTCCCTTACTAAACTTTCATAATCTTCCAAAAACACAGATTTATCAGCTATATTTGCTAATGCATTACGCCAATCCTCCACGCAAGGATGCGAGTCAGGCAGGTCCCTAAGTGAATAAACTGGAGGATCAGAGGTTTCCTTACAAGAACAACCACTACAATTAGAGCCTGTTATATCTTTTATAGGGTCAGTAAAATCCTCGGCTACAGACATAGCCTTTGCTATCTGTTCCATTTCTGCTTCGGCTACCGTATACTTTGAGGCAATTCTAGCTTCTCGAAAGGCTGACAAAAAAACCGATAGTAGTAGTCCTAGAATGGTAATAACCACCAACATTTCTACTATAGTGAAACCGGAAGATGTTTTTTTTATTAATAGCGGATGGTTAGTCATAAATCTAAAATTCATCAGGATACAAGACCTTCATCTCGTCATAATTACCAAACTTGGCATTGTCATCACCAGTATTGAGGACAATAATACCAATCACACCAATCACAATAATTAATATTTTTATAAGTGACACTAACGCAGGTGATGGTGTGATGCCGACTTTGGTCAAAAGCCAACTAATACCTAAAGAATCTTTGTCTCTGCCTGATTGATAATTCATATACTTATTTCAATAGTAGCAAGTTGCGAGATTTGGACCAGCGTTTATACACAAAGGCCGGAAGGACTACGTCCTTCCGGCCTCAGCTAAACCAGTACCAAAGTTTAATT
>JAGQMC010000023.1 GCA_020428815.1 Candidatus Kaiserbacteria bacterium | reverse complement strand
TTGTTTTACGTGTGTCGGATTATAGCACGCAAAAATACTGTGTATAGCGCTGGCCGGACTACGCCCGGCCAGCGCTATAATTTATTTATATTACGGAGGAGGTAATTAAGTGTTTTAATCATGAAATCTTTAGGTCATATTTTACTTACACACGCTTTATTCTTACTACTTTTTGGCGGAGCGGCTCTAGCCTTAGCTGAAGAAGAGACTGACAGTTCTGTCGCAGACACCACGACTACAAACCAAGAGAGACAAGCTGAAATAGAAGCTAGACGAGAAGCTCACCAAGATGCCGTGGAAGAAAGGAAAGAAGAGTTAGACGCTAAACGCGAAGCCCATCAAGAGGAAGTGGACGAGCGGCAAGCACTAATGGAAGAAAAAAAGCAGACGATGGAGCAACAACGGACCGAGCGAAAAATCGCTTTACAGGCTAGAGCTCAGGAGCGTATCACTAACTTAGCGGCCAATATCAGCAATCGGATGGATGCCGTCATTGCTCGTCTCAATAATATCGTCGCTCGTATCGAAACTAGAATGGAGAAAATGGCCACAACCGGAGTAGATGTGAGTGAAGCCCGCGCCGCCCTAGAATCAGCGAAATTATCAATTACTCACGCTACCGAGTCGATAGCGGATATTGATACTGAAGTAGCAAACGCAGTTGGCTCAGAGGATGTTCGCACCAACTGGGCTGAAGTAAAAGAAATATTTGCCACTACCAGGGACCACCTCCGCACTGCCCGTACCGAACTTAACGCCACTGTAGCCGCTCTTAAGGCTGCGGTTACCAACAAAAAAGACGACACATCTGAGTCTGATGATAATAGCGACGAAACTAATGATGTAAAAGCCGAGGAATAATTAACACTAAATAACGACTTGCATATGAATCCAAACGAAGAACATCACAACGAAACACCAGCACCCAACATTAATGGTGAAGAAATGATTATTCCAGAAAACATGGAAGTGACTCGACTTACTGAGCAAACCAAGTCGAGTGTTATAACTGGTCCGATTTTGTTCACTCTAGCTATTATCCTAGCCGTCATCCTTGGTGGTTTGTACTACTGGTTTAACATAATGGATAAAAACCCCTCTGAAGCACCTCCGGTAGAACGTCCAACCGCTGATGAGAATAACGAACCCGAAAGTACCACCGCTGAGGCCCAAGCTGATGCCATGACAGTCACCAGTCCTTCAGATGAAATAGGTGCCATAGAGTCTGATCTCGAAGCTACTGACCTTGAAAGTTTGGATGCTGAATTGGATGCCATCGACGCTGAGCTAGACGCTGCTTTGCAAGAATAGAACATTACTTAAGTGTTAAAACCGCGCGACCTTGGTCGCGCGGTTTTGTATAAAAAAGCCCCCGTTATAAGGTGGAGGCAACACCCTTATGACTACTGTTGTCATTACTAAAGTTGATTGGCGGGTCACCATCTCTAAAGAACGTAATCTCAGCTGACCGGCCATTACCATCACAGCCATATTTCTCCACTTCAGATTCAAGTAAATCAGGAAAGAACAGCTGCGCCGCTTGAAACAATCGATGAGTGGCATTAGCCGGAATTTTACCCGAATCAATTTTTCGCACCAACAATCGATAACGATAACGACTGGAGCCCGTGATGTTAGTACAAGTCCTAATGACTTTCATTGTCTATTCTCCTCGTTGACAAGTGCCAAGACCATATCATCACCTGTTATTATGTCAACTTCTGTCATTCTACGACTGGTTTAGTTGCAATTTCTTCATAATTACGTAAACTGGCGTGGCGTGCTTGAAAAAGCTATCGCAATCCAAAGCCAAGTTTGGTTTACGGCTAAAAACGTGTAAACGAACGAACCAGAGTTGCCTCTTTTAGAGAGGATGGACTTATTTTTAAACTAAACCAAACTTGGCAATGATGCGAAACAAATTTAAGTAATTATTAATATTTTGTGGTAGGTTTTTTAAACGCGCCAATACTATGTCACACACACATTCTATCGATTATAAAGAGGCTTTCACAGTTGAAAAATTAGGCGGTTCACAGGTTAAAATTTCTGGTGAATTGCCTTATGTAGAAGTTGAGAGCGAAAAAAAAGCTGCCTTAGTTGCGCTGGGAAAAAATATTGAAATTGACGGTTTTAGAAAAGGCCACGTCCCAACCCCAGTCTTAGAAAAACATCTGGGCGAAATGGCTATTTTGGCCGAAATGGCTGAGCGAGCCATTGCTCATGCTTACCCTCACATAGTAGACGAGCACAAACTAGAGGTAATCGGTCAACCACAGATTGAAGTTACTAAAATTGCTCCAAATAATCCTCTAGCTTTCTCGGCTACTGTAGCTGTAGTACCTGACTTTGAATTACCCGACTACAAAACAATCGCTAAGGAAGTAAACGCTAAGCGCCCATCTGACGAAGTAACAGACGAGGAACTGGAAGAGAAAATCAAAGAAATCCAGAAGTCAAAACGAGCTTACGAGCGCATGCAAGAACTGTCTCAACAAAACCAGGAGGCAGCTGAAAAGGAAGCTGAAGATTTGCCGACTCCAGAATCAGTAGAAAAAAAAGTAGCAGAAGATACTGAAGCGCCTCTACCAGAACTAACTGATGAATACGTAAAAACCCTTGGACAACCAGGCCAGTTTGAAACCGTGGAAGATTTTAAGACCAAACTGCGAGAGCATCTTCAGATTGAAAAGGCACAGCAAAATTTAGCCAAACACCGAGCTGACATTACTGACGGTATTATTGATAAGACTGAGATTACCTTACCGCAGATTCTAATTGACTCAGAAATCAACCAGATGTTTGCTCAGATGGAAGAAGATATCAAACGAGCTGATCTGAAAATTGATGATTACCTAACTCATATCAAGAAAACTCGAGAGGACTTAAAGACCGAATGGTTACCAGCCGCCGAAAAACGAGCGAAGTTGCAATTGGTTCTAAACGAAATTGCTAAAGTTGAAGAAATAGTTCCAGACAAAGAAGAATTAGACAAACAAACTAAAGAGCTATTAGAGCGCTTTAAGGATGCTGATGAATACCGAGTGAGATTATACGTTGCTTCGGTCCTGCTAAATGAAGCGGTGATGAAAACCCTTGAAGAACAAAAATAACCAAGCAAGCATAAAAAACCTTACTGTGCAGTAAGGTTTTTTATTTTTTGTCTAAATTGTTATTATGTGACTGATTAATTAACACACTATGAATAACTTTGAGCAAATACCAAGTACTACTAGTGAATTTAAAACCACTTTAGACCAACTCCTTAACCAACATGTCGAACAACTAAAAAATGCAATGTGGAGTTTACCAAACACAGAGAACCCTTTGAGTAAAAACCAAGTAGAAACGCTGGCCAATGAAGAATTGGAAGCAGCTTTTGAGAGAGAATTGAGAAATCTGATGGAACCTTTTAAACAAACTGAGATTGAATCCTTAGAGACGGCCACGCCCATTACCGCTACCGGTACACCAGAAATGGCCCCTGGCTTAACTCAGCTAGTAAAAAATAATTTGTCTCAAGCGCTTGCAAACGTTACTCGAGATTTTATTACTAGCCTTGATAACATTGCCTATCAAGAAAACACACTTACCGAACAGCAAACTAACGAAGACCTGCCAGCCGCTGCCTAGTCAAAATCGTCTTTACTTTACAAACACCTGATATTTAGCTAAGTTAAGCAGGTTCATCCGCCGATGTTGAAGCACCGAGGATTATATCCCTTACCCGGCCTCCTCTCTGCCTTCACTGTCACACGCAAGGATGTGGAGGATGAACACTGGCGGCAAACCTTCGGGTCGCCGCCTTTTTCTTTGCCTACAAAACAATAATTGTGTAGGATTGGGTTCTGCGAAACGAAATTGAAATGAATGGCAGAAATTAACGTATTTTATGTATATGAAATCTGAAAATAAAAAACCAGAAAGTTACTTAGTGCCGACTGTGATTGAAAAAGTCCAAGGTGGTGAAAGGGCGTTTGATATTTATTCACGCTTACTGAAGGAGCGGATTATCTTCGTCACCGGACCAATTGAGGACCATATGGCCAATCTGATTGTGGCTCAACTACTCTTCCTAGAAGCTGAAGACCCAAAGAAGGATATATTTTTGTATGTAAACTCACCAGGAGGTAGTGTCACTGCTGGACTTTCAATCATTGACACCATGCATCACATCAAGCCTGAGGTAGCGACGGTGTGTGTTGGACTAGCCGCTTCAATGGGTTCATTGATTCTGTCTCAAGGTGAAAAAGGTAAGCGCTTTATTTTGCCAAATGCTGAAGTGATGATTCACCAACCAAGTGGTGGTGCTTATGGTCAGGCATCTGATATCGATATTACCGCTAAACATATTCTTAAAACTAGAGAGCGACTAAATAAAATGCTAGCGAAAGCCACCGGCCAGAAGCTGGAACAAATCAGTAAAGATGTCGACCGCGACTTCTTCATGGACGCCGAGGAAGCTAAGAAATATGGCATCATAGATAAAATCTATAAATAAAAGAGGTTTAAGCCGGCCCCTTCGGGGCCGGCTTTTCTCTTTACTAACTCTCTTCACTGCTGTACAGTGCTTTAGTACAGACACGATAGAGATTAGGAAATTTAAGAAATATTGTCATGCCACCATTAGTATTTACGGTTGCGTTGGCCCTAGCACTATTTCTCGGTATTGGAGCAGGATATTTTGGCCGCTATCTACACGCCCAGTCAAAGAAAAACTCAATTGAGCTAAAACTGAAAGAAAAAGAGTTGTCCGCTGAAAAAAAAGCGCTGGAAATAGTCGAAGCAGCAGAAAAAAAAGCAGAAACTATCGAGAAAGAAGCAAAAGCTGAACGAAAGCACCTGGAGGAAAAATTAGAACAAAAAGAAGAGAGACTTGGTAAAAAGGAAGAGATATTAGACGAACGACAAATAGACATCGACTCGCAAAAAGAATCACTGCAGGATAAAGTTGAACAAATAAAATCAATTAAAGCTCAGCTTGACGCTAGAGTTAATGAAGCTGACAATAAAATTGCGGAAATCGCCCAATTATCTAAAGAGGAAGCCTACGAATTGCTAGTCAAAAAAACTGAGGAAGAAAGGGCTACAGATTTGTATGAAAGAATCCAAAAGCTAGACCGTGGCGGAGAGGAACAGTATGAAGCTAAAGCTCAAAACTTACTACTGGCCGCCATTCATCGAGTTGGAAACACCCTATCTCCAAACCTGATGACTGCTCATGTCGAAATTCCCAGTGACGATCTAAAAGGTAAGGTAATCGGCAAAGAAGGACGTAACGTGCGTGCTTTTGAAAGAGCTACTGGAGTTGATGTTTTAATAGACGAATCTCCTGGTTATATCGTACTGTCTTCCTTTGACCCCATCCGCCGAGAAATCGCCCGGGTAGCACTTGAAGCCCTCTTGAAAGACGGTCGTATTCAACCAGCTAAAATTGAGGAGGAGGTAGACAAGGCTCGTAAAGAAGTGGCTAAGACCGTCCGAGAAATGGGAGACAAAGCCGCCTACGAAGCCAATGTACCAAATCTTCACCCTGACCTTCTTACCATTCTCGGCCGATTACATTTTCGTACCAGCTATGGTCAGAATGTTCTATGGCATTCTGTTGAAATGGCCCACATTGCCGGCATTATTGCAGAGGAAGTAGGGGCTGACGTTGGTATCGCTCGTGCTGGCGCCCTCCTTCACGACATTGGTAAAACAGTTAGTCACGAGGTGGCTGGTACCCATGTCGAGATTGGTATTCGCATCTTGGAAAAATTCGGCGTAGACCAGAAAGTTATTCTGGCGATGCGAGCTCACCACGAAGAATATCCTTATGAGACTCCTGAATCAATTATCGTGCAGGTGGCTGATGCTATTTCTGGTGGTAGACCAGGCGCTCGACGAGATTCTTTGGAAAACTATATAAAACGCTTATCTGACTTAGAAAATATTGCCACTAAGTTAGCCGGGGTAGAAAAAGCTTTTGCCATTGCCGCCGGTCGAGAAATTCGAGTGTTGGTTAATCCAACTACTCTAAATGATTTTGAAACCACAGATTTAGCCCGTACCATTGCCACCAACATTGAATCTCAGTTGCGCTATCCAGGTGAAATCAAGGTACATGTAATTAGAGAAACTCGAGTGATTAGTTACGCTAGATAGAAATACTATAAAAATGTAAGGGTGTGGTCTGTAAGTGGACCGCACCCTTATTTAGTTAATTAACCAGAAACTACAACTTTATGTAGTCTGTTAACTTGCGAGATCGACTCAACTCAAGTTCAAGCTCCATCATCGCCATTTTATCTCTTGACACTAGTTTGTACTGCCAACAAAAATCATCTTGCTCAGTTGATAGACCAATAATCGACAGCTCGTAAGCTCCATCTGGTAGCATCACGATTTCAGCCTTGATTGAATAGTGTCTAGTCAAATGACTCAGAGCTTCGCGACAAAGCCAACCCTCATACTCAGCTCTACCTAATGTTTTGTACTTATGACATGCCCCGGAATAATCCTTATATTCCAAGGCTAAAGACTCAGGCCCGTCTTCTATCAGTTCACCAATGTAACGCTCGGCGCATTCAGCGAATATATCTGCCTGACTCCAGACTTCAAGTTGCCACACAGTCTCTTTTCTTTCACCTATGTGCTGAAAACTAAACTCTAGGCTTATTAATGAGCCGGAGAACTCATCAACCTGTGATTGAAGAACGTCCTCTCCCTCAATAATCAGGGCTGGAAACCCCCGACCCCCCTCTACTGATACTCCCATTTGTCACCTCCTTAGGTGGTTGATTAGGGACCTCGCCAGAATAGCATCCAAAAAACTGAAGTCAAGAAAATATATTACACCACATAAATAAACCTTGTGTAGTCGTTGCAGGTCATATACGTTGCTATATAATGTTTTGTAAGCCAATAAGGCAATCGTGCTTGAGTAACGCACTCACCACACTTTAATAAAACAATTTTAAATTTCTGAAATATGAACAAAGCAGACATCATCAGCAAAGTACACGAAGTACTTGATACTACCAAAGCTGACGCGGAACGCGCAGTAGACGCAGTATTTGACAGCATCGAAGCAGCTATGAAAGATGGTACCCAGGTATCAGTAGCAGGTTTCGGTATCTTCGAAGCTAAAATGCGCGCTGCTCGAGAAGCACGTAACCCTCGAACAGGTGAAACTGTACAGGTACCAGCAATGCGAGTACCGAAGTTCCGAGCTGCTAAGGCTCTGAAGGACGCAGTTAAATAGTCCTACTCCAATAAAAGAAAGCCGTGACTAATATAATCAGTCACGGCTTTCTTGTTGCCGCTTGCGTTATCCTCAAATGTGTTATAATTAGAGAGTAACGGAGGTAATACGTTACATCGGAAATACAGGATAAGTTCCTGACTATTTCCCACCACAGCAAAAGTCCCCGGCGAGGGGCTTTTGTGTTTTTGTTACAATAAGCAGATGTTGAATATTGTAAGTGCTTGGGTGGCGACAGATTGGACAGGGGTTCTTGTCCAACTCTTTTTTGCTTATACCATAATTCTTATGCTACTAGATAAACAAAAACCCCCAGTACAAACTTGTGTACTAACTGGGGCCGCTTTGATTATCTTAAGTGGCGGCGGCTCTTTTAACTCTTCTGCTACAGCTGTCATTGGTGTGTTAAATGGCTTACTCTGGTTAATTCTCGGCTATCAAAGATACCATCAAGCCAACAAGCTTTTTGATTGAAATATTGGGCTTTTATGATAGGATGTTGTGACTTCGATTTTCGGAGGAGTGAAATGTGATGCGGGTGTATCTGCGATACAACCTCTCATTCGTTCGAACTGTTTAATTGCATATGCAAGCGAAGCTTGCATCAAAAGTTATAAAAGGAGTGTCTGCAAGCGAAGCTTGCCTCCACTCCTTTTATAACTTTTGACTCACTGCAATAAAACGCTTCGTGTACTCATTTCGCGGGTGTAGTTTAGTGGTAAAACGACTGCCTTCCAAGCAGTAGTCGGGGGTTCGATTCCTCTCACCCGCACAAAACAAGACTTCTGACGAAGTCAACGAGCGCGGAGAAGCCGCGCGAGAAAAAGAAAAAGGAGAAATACGCCGTCGCGTAGCGACGAAATGGCTGGGCGAGGGCACGGAAAAGTGGGCGGTTTTGTCACGAACCACATGGTTCGTTCCGATTTTTTGGACGAAGTCGGCAATTTCGGAGAAATTGTCAGACGAGGACAAAAAAGCGGCTTGTTTCGTATCCAAAACCCACTCCCGCAAGGGTTCGACCCAAGTATTTCCCCGACGTTCACAATCTTTCTTCTTCTCGTTCAAAGTGGCGAGAGAGCGCATAGTAGTGTCTTTCTTTTTTAGATAAATCTCTTTCGGTATGTCTCCGTCCAAATACGCAGATACTAGCTTCTCCATGCGCTCCTCGTCCGCTTTGATTTTGGCAGAAAGATTTTGAACATCACTTTGCGATGAGTTAGTTTCTTCACGCTCCCATTCGTCAATTTTCGCCAACATCCAGTCAGCGTACTCATCGCAAAGTGAAATTGTTTGAAGCCGATCCTTAATTTGTGCAACGAGGTCTTTCTCTTGTACATACCCTTGCGAGCAAGCGCCGTGCTTCTTGGTACAGCGATAGTAGCGATACACTCCACCATTGCCCTTAGCGTGTTGCGCCGTGAACATGCCGCCGCACTCACCACAACGGAACAGTCCTAAAAACGGAAAATCATGGCGGTTTCTTCGCATCGGCGCACGCGCTTTGCTCGCAAGAACTTTTTGCACGGCTTCAAACAATGTCGGGGAAATAATTGGTTCAAATGTGCCGTCAAACCATTCTTCATTGTGACGAACAAATCCGAGATAAGCACGATTGCTCAAAAGGTGTTTGATGGCACATTTGGCAAGTGGCTTTCCTTTCGAACTGGTAACGCCTAAATCCACCAAAAACTGCGACAAAGAAACCAGTCCATGTGTACCTTTCGCATATTCCTCAAAAGCGTGCTGCACAATCTTGGCGTTCACCTCATGCGGTTCTATCTGCCGAGTACGCGGATTGTTCACATACCCAAATGGCGCTTTT
>JAGQMC010000022.1 GCA_020428815.1 Candidatus Kaiserbacteria bacterium | reverse complement strand
TATCAGAAGAATTATCCTGACCGAACAAAAAACATTAGTGTGAATAAAACCGGTCGTTATATCAGGGTCCAACTTGAAGATAAGCAGATACTACATATGTCTGAGGTTGAGGTGTATGGGGAGTTGGCTGGGCAATCAAATCAGGTAACAACGGTTGAGTCAAAATCAGTGGACACCCAAACATCAAACTCTACCACCTTCAAAACTGGACAAACCGTCAAAGTTAATACTGGTGATGGCAGCAAACTAAACGTACGCAGCTCTGCTAATGGAACCGCTGTCGGTAAACAAGCAGACGGGTCAGTAGGAAAAATTACTAGTGGACCAACTGATAAAGCCGGTTATACATGGTGGAAGGTTAACTTTGATAGTGGTTCAGACGGTTGGGCAGTTGAAAAATATCTTAAAAAACACACGGTTTCAGCTACTACTGCCAGCACACCAGTCACCACTACCAGCAAACCAGTCTCTAACGGTACAGCTAAGCTGCTGTTCTTAGGAGATTTTGAGACAGGAGGGATACAGGCCGCTGATAAGTATCATGATGGCTGGGGTCAACAATTAAACAACAACCCAAGTAAAGTAACTACTGAGCAAGTGAGAGCTGGTAAGTATGCTTGGAAAACTGACTTTAATCGCATCTCATCTTATTATGGAAGCAACAAGCCTCGATCTGAGCTAATGAAAACTAAACCTAATATGATGAGCTTAGATACTGAGTATTGGATTGGACTCAGTGTTTATATTCCTAAAGACTGGAAAGCAGACTCAGTACACGAAATTCTATGGCAAATGCATGGTGCAGATGGAGCTAGTCCTCCGCTAGATTTTAGAACCTTTGATGACAAAATGTACCTAGTTCATCGCTATGAATCAAATGGAAAAAATAACACTGATACCATTTGGCAATCTTCAATAGAAAGAGGTAAGTGGATTGATTTTATTATCAATGTTAAATGGTCTGGAAAGGAGGATGGTTTCCTGAATATCTGGAAAAATGAAAATAAAATATACAGCTTAAAGGGTGATGTTGGCTTTGGTCTAAATGGCTCAGGACACACTTTCTTGAAAATTGGTGACTACAAATGGCGTTGGTTTACTAGTCCAACTTCTGTAACCAGACGAGTTTTGTATCATGATGAAATACGAATTGCTGAAGGAAGTGGTGGATATGATCTTGTTAATCCAGGATCCTACTAGTCAGCATTAATTCATCTAGGTAAATAATTGAGTAGCTACCCAACACTCATCTTAATTGATACTCAGTAAGGTGTTAGCTACTCAAATATTTACTAGCAAGTAGAGGTATTATTAAAGTATGTTAGACAGATCTGATTCTTCAGTCCAGCTTTTTTCTTATGCAGATGACCAGCCAAATGAGGTGAGAGGATCACTGATACCTGACCTCAATAGTCGTAAAAAGAGCCGTAGAGCAGGTAGAGGAATGACTCGGAATGCACTCAAACTAACCAGTGCTGCTATGGTAACTGGTCTGTTGGTATTGTTGGGGGTGTCTGGTTATGGCGCTGTCACTAGTAGTGGCTTAGTGGCTGCTCCGGTTGTCACTATTGTTGATCCTTATACCAAGACTGAAACAGTGCTTGAGTACGGTCCTCAAGATTATCTTTCAAACCTTGCTTTGTTTGAAGACACTAGAGATGCTTTCATCGAGGAAGGAGTTACTTTTATAGATATTGATTTAAATCATAGACAATTAAAGTTTTTTTACAATGGTGTGCTGTTACAGAGTGCTGAGATATTGGCGGTGCCTGATGATGAGTCATGGTGGAAGACTCCATCAGGTTTATATGAGGTAACTAGTAAAAGAGAAATTGGTTTTAATAACTCAACTCAGACTTATTTGCCGTGGCAGATTGTCTTTCAAGGTAATCTCATGATTCATGGCCTACCTTATAATCAGACAGATAAAGAGCTGGAACAGTCAGTTGCAGGAGCTGGAGTACAGCTAGAGTCAAAGGCAGCAGAGTTGTTATTCAAACGAGTGAAAGCAGGAATGCCCGTGCTGGTACATGATGTAAAGAGGCCGGTCGACGAGTTTGTTTATGAACCAAAGGCACCGACGGTTGGAGCTAGGCAGTACTTTATTGCTGATATCGACAACGGTACCATCTTAGCTTCCAGTGATGCTTATGGAGTAGAACCGATTGCTTCTTTGACTAAGTTGATGACGGCAGTAGTAGCCTCAGAAGAAATGAATCTTGACGATAGAGTCCGTATCTCTTCACCTTCTTTTGTTAGTTCATTAATTCCTAGGCTATCAGAACGTAACAGTGTATCGATGTACAGCTTACTGCAATTACTGTTAGTAGAGTCTTCTAATGAGGCGGCGGAAACAATTGCTGGTGAAATGGGTCGTGATGATTTTATTGCAGCGATGAATCACAAGGCAGAACAGCTTGGTCTTCAAGATACTGTGTTTACTGATCCGTCAGGCTTAGATGATGGCAATGTGTCTTCAGCTGAAGATTTGTATCGCTTGGCAAAATATATATATGAAGACAAACGGTTTATTTTTGAAATCACCGCTAATGAAACCTTAGATAGTGTCTATGTTGGTGGTGAATTTGGTGGTCTAGTTAATTTCAATGAAATCGACGATATGGACAGCTTTGTTGGCGGTAAGGTTGGTGAAACTAGAGCGGCTGGCCAAACTTCAATCTCGTTACATAAAATTAAAATAAAAGACCATGAAAGAGTCTTGGTGGTGATTTTGCTTGGTTCTGCTAGCCGGACTGATGACATTGCTGCTCTCTTATTACACATACAAAATCAATTTGGTTCTTAGATGTAGACTTTCAATCTAGATGTCGACAAATACTGTTGCTGACAGAGAGACATAAGATGTTGGTCAAGGTATAATGCAAAAATAATGACAGCTTTTGATCCAGAAAAAATCACGTTTTTTGCTAAAACTGACGCTCGCGGCGGCGGGGCCACTTTTGGTATTAAAGCTAAAGACCGACAGCGTCATATGTATGTGGTAGGCAAGACTGGTATGGGTAAGTCTACCTTGCTTGAGAACATGGCAGCCCAAGACATCATGAATGGCGAGGGAATGGCGTTTATCGATCCCCACGGTAGCGCCGCTGAGACATTGTTGGAGTATGTGCCAGAACATCGAGTTCAGGACGTAGTTTACTTTGCTCCGTTTGATATGGACCACCCAGTGTCTTTTAATGTTATGGAAGATGTGGGCCCAGATAAGAGGCACTTAGTTGTGTCTGGTTTGATGTCTACTTTTAAAAAGATTTGGGTAGACGCTTGGTCAGCGCGTATGGAGTACATTCTTACTAACGCTCTGTTGGTATTGATTGAGTATCCTGATACAACTCTACTCTCCGTTAATCGTTTGTTTTCTGATAAGGCTTACCGTCAGAAGGTGGTTGATTATTGTCAGGATCCAGCGGTAAAAAGTTTCTGGGTCGATGAGTTTGCAAATTATACCGAACGCTTTGCTGCCGAAGCGCTGCCGTCTATCCAAAATAAGATTGGACAATTTACCGGGAACCCTTTGATTCGAAACATCATTGGTCAGCCGCACTCAAGCTTTGATATCAGGCAGCTGATGGATGAAAAAAAGATTCTCATAATGAATCTTTCTAAGGGTCTGATTGGTGAAACTAACGCTAACTTGCTTGGTTCCATGTTGACTACTCGCATCTATTTGGCAGCAATGAGTCGAGCCAATCTGGCAGTAGAGCAAATGAAACAAATGCCTAATTTTTATTTCTATGTAGATGAGTTTCAATCATTTGCCAATGCTACTTTCGCTGATATTTTATCTGAAGCTCGTAAGTATCACTTAAATTTAATCATTGCTCATCAATATATTGAGCAAATGGAGGAAGAAGTACGCAACGCGGTGTTTGGTAACGTTGGTACGACCATTGCCTTTCGGGTGGGCCCCTTTGATGCAGAAGTATTAGAAACAGTTTTTGCTCCTCGTTTTGAAGCAACTGATTTAGTGAATCTGGGTTTTGCTCAAATTTATTTAACTCTCATGATTGATGGGATTGGTTCACAGCCCTTCTCAGCAGTAACTCTACCGTCAATACACAGACCGCCGGTTTCGTATCGGAATATGGTGATTGATTCTAGTCGAAAACTGTACGCTTCAAGACGAGAGTCAGTAGAACAGGTAGTGAAAGAACTGCACACTCCACAACGCCCACCAGAAAAGCCTAAAAAATCCCAAGATCAAAGTAAAAGGCCAAACCAAAATGGTCAATCTAGGGTAAATAAAAGCAATGATGCAAAACCCCAGTTTACTGACAGACCAAAAAACGAGCAGCGAAGTAAACCGCCTGAGAAGAGTGCAGAAGATTTGCGGAACATCTTGGCTCAGATTGCAGGTCAGAATAAGACAGACAAAAAGTCAGCTACGACTGAGACAGAAGACAGGTCTTTGAATGAACAGCCTATTTTGGTGACCAACACTAATGAGCGAAGAAATTTTAAAAACAATCGACCTAAAGCTGTTGATCGTAATGGCTCAGCCAAACTAATCCAACCTAATAAACAAAAACATCCGAGAGAAGATAGGCAAAAAAACACCGGCAACCCTGCGCCTAAAGGTGACTTAAAGCAAGCATTAGCTGAAGCACTAAGGGGAGTGGCTGGAGAAGAGGTTATATCCGGTCAGACTAGCGAAGCGGTAAAGCAAACTCTGCCACCTGTACAAAAAACCGAAACACAAATGCCTAGTAATAATGAAAAAACTACCAAATCAACAGTTGCCCAACCGTTGTCATCAACTCATGTCGTGATAAACAGTCAGTCATCTAGTGTAGATACAGCAGCTATCAAACGGATGCTAAAGCAAAGCGATAACGAACGATCACCGTTCAATTAGAATTATGAGGTTATACTTATTAATTCTGATTGTTTTTGGTTTTTTACCAACAGCTGCTCAGGCAGCTGTTTATATAAACGAGGTGGCGTGGATGGGTGATATAGATTCTGCTAATCATGAATGGATAGAACTATATAATGATGGAGCTGCAGTTGATGTGACAGGTTGGAGTTTGACCGATGAAATGAATTTAAATGTTGATTTAGTCGGCACGATACCAGCTAATTCCTATGCCGTACTAGAGAGAACTAGTGATGATTCTTCCACGGCTAAAGCTTTTTTGATCTATACCGGAGCTTTGGTTAATACCGGAGCCACTTTGAAGTTAAAAGACAAAACAGGTGGGCTGGTTGACTGGGTTAATGGTGGTGATAATTGGGATTCTATTGGAGGAGATAATGTGACCAAGGAAACAGCTCAGTACACAAACTCAGGTTGGATTACTGCTGAAGCTACCCCAGGTAAGCCAAATAAGGCTGAAGTCATAGATGAGCCAGTCGAAACAGATCCAGAGGAGGAAGATTACAATGAGGAGGATCCTAAAAAAACCTCCAAGGGGATAAAGAAAGATCCTCTGACTTTGCCAGATGTTACTTTAGCTTTGGAAATTAAGGCGCCTGATTCTGGTTATGTAAATCAAGCGATTGAATTTTCAGTTGAACCTTCGGGGGTGGGAAAGACGATTATTGATTCGCTGGCTTATCAGTGGAACTTTGGTGACAGTAACTTATCTAACAAAAAAGACACCATTCATATATTTAAATACCCAGGCACTTACGTGGTAACTAATTACGCGTATTTCAAAAGACAAGAACAGGTGACTAGACACGAGATTACAATATTGCCGGTGCGAGTAGAACTGACTACAAATCAACAAGGAGATGTTCAGATTAACAACAATTCTCCTTACGAAATAGACCTTTCTGGTTATAAGCTAAAAGCTAAAAATTCTTTAACGCTACCAGAATATTCTATTTTGCTACCCAATCAAACAATTACTGTTTCTGCTCAAAAGCTGGGCAAGGTAGATAATCTGCTAGTTGCTTTCTATGATGCTGAAGGTAAGTTGTTAGACTCATTAGTGCCGTCTAGTTTAGGTGGCAACGTAGTTCAGGAAGGAATGGACGGAGTAAAGTCGGCATCGCAAATTAGTGCTACTGCAGTATCGCCTCAGAACGTTATAGCCGTGGACAATTTTGCCTTTGCGGTGGCAGAAGCAGCTGAGCCAGATGAAGAGGTTTCTTCCTTACTGGAAGAGCAAGAGTTAATGACTAGCTTTAATAATCAGGCTATGAAAGATTCTGCTAACAACTGGTCTTACTGGGTTTTGGTGGTTGTCTTGCTTATCGGTACAATCGGGGTGTATGCTTTACCAAAACGTAACGAAGAGGAGGAATTGTAGGTAATATTCATTATGTTAGAAGAAAAACAGAAACTAGCGGTAGTAACAGGTGGAGCGGGATTCATTGGTTCTCATTTGTGTGAACGATTGGTGCATGAGGGTTATGCAGTCATCTCCCTAGATAATTATTCAACTGGTTCTAAAGAAAATCATGTTGCTGGAGTAGAATACCAGGAAGGACACACGAGAGATATTGCTAAACATATTACAGAAACACCAGTTATAGTTTTTCACTTGGGAGAATACGCTCGAGTGGAACAAAGTTTTGAGGATGTGGAAAGAGTTCTAGATTCGAATGTTCTTGGTACCTTGGCAGTTTTGGAATACGTTCGCAAACACAAAGCTAAACTGGTTTATGCTGGATCATCGACCAAGTTCGCCGATGGGGGGATTGGGAAAGATCAGAGTCCCTACGCTTGGACTAAAGCTTCCAATACAAATTTAGTACAAAGATATGGAGATTGGTTTGGTATTGATTATGCTATCACTTATTTTTATAACGTATTCGGACCCCGTGAGAGGGGTGACATAGAAACTGGAACCCTGATTGGTATTTTCTTAGATAAATCTAAACAAGGCGAAAAATTGACAGTTCGAAGACCAGGAACCCAACACCGCAACTTTACTCACGTTTACGATATTGTGGAAGGTTTGTATCTGGTTGGTTTGCAAGGATCTGGTGATGAGTATGGGTTAGGTAATCCAAAAGCTTACACTATTTTGGAAGTAGCAGAACTTTTTGGTGGTGAGGTAGAAATGTTGGAAGAAAGACCTGGAAATCGCATGAGTTCTGAGGTAGATATCAGACGTGCTAGTCTGGAGTTGGGCTGGACCCCAAAATATCAACTGGAAGATTATATTAAAGATGCAATTCAATGAAAAAGAAAATCCTAATTTTTTCACTAGCATATTTTCCTAAACACGTAGGGGGGGCCGAGGTGGCCATTAAAGAAATCACCGACAGATTGCCGACAGATGAATATGAGTTCCATATGGTGTGTAACAGGTTTGATTCAACTCTACCGAAACATGAGGTTGTGGGGAATGTGCAGGTACATAGAATTGGTCTGGTCACGAAAAACCCGACGATGGCTGACTTACGTAAACTTCCTCTGCATTTAAATAAAGTAATTTATCAGTGGCAGGCGTTTCGCTTCGCGAAACGCCTGCACAAAATTGAAAAGTTTGACGGTATCTGGGCGATGATGGTGCATGCTTCTGGTGTGCCGGCTAGTAAATTTAAAAAATCTTTCCCGAAAGTAAAATATTTACTTACTCTACAAGAAGGTGACCCTCCAGCATACATTGAAAAAAAGATGAGAATCTTCGGTAAAGCTTTTGATGAAGCTTTTAGTACAGCTGATACTATTCAAGTAATTTCTACTTTCTTGGGTAATTGGGCAAAGCGTAAAGGTTTTGCGGGAGAGCCGGTATTGGTACCGAATGCGGTAAACACGGCGCACTTCACACAGGACTACAGCGACGAGGATTTGCGTGAAGTGCGCCGTGAGCTCGGTGCTAGAGATGATGATTTTCTATTGGTCACTACTTCACGACTAGTGCAAAAAAATGCCGTTGATGATGTAATCAGAGCTGTAGCCCTATTGCCAGAAAAGGTAAAGTTTGTGGTGTTTGGTACTGGTCCTGATGGCAATATGCTCAAAGCTTTAGCTGAAGATCTGGGAGTGGCTGATAGGATTTTGTTTAGAGGTCAAATTAGTCATGATGTAATGCCAAAGTATCTTAAAGCCTGCAATACATTTATTCGTCCATCGCGTTCTGAAGGAATGGGCAATTCTTTCTTGGAGGCTATGGCCGCAGAGCTGCCAGTTATAGCTACGCAAGAAGGAGGAATTGCTGATTTTCTCTTTGATGTTAAGCGTAATAGAGACAAAAAGACCACTGGCTGGGCAGTGGATTTAAATAGTCCTGAGCAGATAAAAGTAGTTGTTGAAGACATTATGAATAATCAGCAGAAAGTGTCAGAGATAGTGAAGACGGCAAAGAAAATGGTGATTGAAAAATATGATTGGAATCTAATTGCCAAAAAAATGGATGAAGAAGTGTTCGATAAATTATTTGTCGAGTAACTGTAATTCACATTTTTTAGTTATACTGAGGTAATGGAAAAGAGAAAGGTGGTGGTGATAGGAGGAGGTACCGGAACTCATACCGTATTGAAGGGTCTGAAGAAATTCAAAAATCTGTTAGATATCTCCGCGATAGTGACTATGGCCGATTCGGGGGGTTCAACTGGCCGCTTGCGGGACGAGTTTGGTTATTTACCGGTCGGGGACGTGCGCATGGCCTTAACAGCCTTAGCTCAAGATACGTATACTCATGAAGAGTTGTTGCGGGAACTTTTTCTTTATCGGTTTGATAAAGGTAAAGGTCTATCCGGTCACAACTTTGGTAATTTACTGCTGGTAGCTCTGACTGACATTTTAGGTTCTGAGGAAAAAGCCATCAGAGCTACATCGGAATTGTTGCGGGTGCAGGGTAAGGTGTTGCCCGTCACCAATGAAAAAGTACATCTAGTAGCAGAGTATGATGACGGGTCTAAAACCGTTGGAGAACATGAAATAGATGATGTTGCGGTGGGGCAGGAGAGTCGTAGAATTATCAAGCTATCAGTTACACCGGAAGCTAAAATAAACGATTCAGCTAAGCAGGCTATTTTGGGGGCAGATTTAGTAGTGTTAGGACCAGGAGATCTCTACACCAGTGTATTGGCAAATTGTGTAGTCGGTGGTGTGGTTGAAGCTTTACGTGCCACTAGTGCCAAGTTAGCTTATGTTAGTAACTTGATGACAAGATTTGGTCAGACTGATGGAATGACTGTGGCTGAACATGTTGAAGTTTTGGCTGAATATATTGGCTGTTACCCAAACGTAGTTTTGGTTAACAGCATGGAGTTGCCAGGTGATTTAGCAAAGCGATATGCTGGAGATAAAGAGTATCCGGTAGAACTTGGTAATATAACTGGTAAATTCAAGTTAATTCAGAAGGATTTGTTGGCTAGAGAGGAGGTCGAGACAGTTAAAGGTGATACTTTAAGACGTAGCTTGATTAGGCATGACTCTGATAAGTTAGCCAAAGAAATAATTAATTTAGTATAGAAACAGAATGAAATACATATTAGACTTTGATAGAACTTTATTTAATTCTCCTGCTTGCTACCAGTATATAACTGAACAAAAGGGTGAATTTGAATTCACTGCAGAGGCATTAGCCGATATTGAGGTGTGTCAGTTTTTATACGATGATGTAATTAGTTGGCTAAACACTAAATCCAAAGCAGACTTATATATACTTACAGCAATATCTCCCAAGTATGGTCCGTCGGCTGGAGATTTTCAGCGTGAGAAATTATTTTGTAGCCAGGTGGTGGATGCGGTAAAGGACGTGGTTTTTATGGAAGGTTTAAAAGGGGAGCCGGTGGCGGAAATTGCGAAGCAATTTCCGCCCCACGAACCACTTGTCTTTGTGGACGATAGAATTGAACAATGTCTATCTGTTAAATCTGCTGCTCCAGAAGCAGTGTGTTGTTTAATGGTTCGTGATCCAGCGGTGGTTGGAGAGGTGTCTGAAGTTCAGGGTATAAAAATTGTACATTGTCTAGCAGATGTCGATGCTATCATAGAGGAGTTATGAAGGTAACGATTGCTACTGGTTTATATCCGCCAGAAATTGGCGGCCCAGCCACCCATACAAAGCTAATGGAAGATTGGTTGAAAGAAGCTGGTCATGAAGTGCGAGTAGTGGCTTTTAAAGGTTCACGACATCTACCCAAACTATTTCGTCATATACACTACACTTTCAGATTATTTTGGCGCGTTTGGAGCACTCAGATAATCTTTGCGCAGGATGTCTTGTCAGTCGGGTTACCGGCGGCGATAGTTGCCGCTCTAACTGGTAAAAAATTATTTGTGCGCGTGCCAGGTGATTACGCGTGGGAACAATCAGTCCAACGCTTTGG
>JAGQMC010000021.1 GCA_020428815.1 Candidatus Kaiserbacteria bacterium | reverse complement strand
GCTTTTTTAAATAACTTAGTCTGCCTCTCGCCAATCACTCAAGATATAATTATCAGAAGTATTAGGTACCAGTGGTGGTGGATTATCGACCAGATTTCGGTCGTAGGTGTTGGTTCTAAACTCAAAACCAGACTTATAAGTTGAACCACTGACCCACTTAGTACCCACACTTCCTTTAGACACAATAGTCCCGTTAATATCAAGGGAATTTCTTTTATAATACGGTCTAAAATTTAGTGATCCTGAAGGATCCGGTAACCAATCGTAATTATAGTGATTTCTACCAAAATGTCCTTCCTGGGCAATAAAAATACCATTAATATCCATATTGTCTGGTACATCAACGCCAATCAAAATATCATCTTCGGCGATTGCCAACAAACCATCTTCATCTGGATTTGCATACTCAATATCACCCTGAAGAATAATCGTATCAGTTGAAACCACACTGACTAGTTCGTCTAGATCTGCCCCTGATTCTGCCTCTAACCAAACTTTATCATCAATAAATACTACTGGGCAGTCTTGATTGATCGTCCATACCTCACTGGTGCCTAAATCTTCAATGATATGACGCTCATAATAACCAGAACCATTACGATAACGATAAGTATCTCTCACTTCAGTCACCCGCAGCTGTCCACCACCGATAAACTGCACCAGATACCCGTAATAACTTGAAGGGTCTTTATGAAAACCTCCATGATTCTCCGCCGCTTCTTCAATATCATCCATATCATTAACGAAACTACCAAAACTAACGGGAGTAGACGGAAATACAAATAGGCTTTGGTCGGCATTAGCGGTGGTCGTAAACACCCCATCAACACCATTTTGGTCTGGACTACACTGATCTTCACAATCCCATGTTTCCAAGCCACTGCTCACTACTGAGTGATTGGTTCCGTCCATTCTGATTCCTTGATTGGAGTGGTAAGGACCGTAAATCTGTCGATCAGAACCCGCCCACACATTGGCGTCTAGAATGTAAGAGTAGTTTGCCACCGTTGGTCTAACAAATCTCGCTGAAATAGTTCTTGTGAGAGACGGATCATCGTAGGTATAACCAGTCGAAGTTACATCAATGGAAGAAATAGTTCCACAGTAAGTAGTACTGGCCACAGAAATAGTGTACTCACCAATATTACCATCTTCGGGATGTGAGTAGATGTGGGTTTCAGAACCAGATGGCGGAAGAGCAGCCGCCACGTCCGCGGTGTTGTGGTGTAAATACCACTTATAATAATTGATACCCGCTTCGGCCACCTCTATTGAGCGGTTTAATATATATCGCTGTTCCACAACCTTACTCTGAGTAACAATATAACCAATAAAAGCACTGGTGATAACAAAAAATACGCCTCCCAAAACTAAGATTAAAACTAATAGGGCGCCGCGATTTTTGTTAAATTTAGGTTTTTGTCTAAAGAAGAACATGGTCTATAGATTATCTTTAATATTACGTGGTGCCACCGCTGTGCGCAACATAAATTCCCCCGGTGACCGCAAAGGATCAATGTTCACAATAGTTTGAGCTTTTACATATCTAACATCTGTCAGTAACGCAGTAGCGTCCAACTGACTACCATTATTATCATAGTAGAAAAAAGTGGTGGTGCCTTGGTTAATATTTTGCACAAACTCGGATAGGAGTTCGACCGTGTCTGGAGTAGCAAAATCATATGAAGGAGGTGATCCTGTTGGATTGTGAGTACGTCGATACAAAGATGTGCCAATTAATTCATATTCGATGTATTCAACATTATTATCCTTATCTACATCACTATAAAAACCAAGTAGATGTTCTTCAATTTCGGCAACCGGGAAAGTACCATTTTCCGCATATGTCATCTCTCTTAAATCACGAGTCAGTCTAGTTACCCCTCTACGAGCGTGGTCAATTTCTTCTGTCTGAGCCTTTAAATAGCCTCGATCTTGATAAAAAGTCTGAGCAAAACCAAATATCATTCCGACCAATATCACGTATATAGACAGAGTAACTAGCATTTCTATCATGGTCATACCACTGTGTTTTTCTCTGTGCGAAATCATGATTTAGTTAAAATAACTTTAATTTTAGTGTCACTGTCTATTTCGTAAGAGCCTATTATTTGATCATCATAGCCAGTACGAGATACCGTAATATCGTAATCATCACTATTAAGCGGTACGTTATTAATAAAAGCCTGACCACAAAGATTGGTAACCGTAGAATCAGAGTACCCCGTTCGTTCCAAAGTTACGATTGCTCCCGGCAAAGTTTCTCCTAAAGTATCTTCAACCACCACCCACAAATTATGGGTCGAAGCAAAACCGTAGACTAATTCTAACTCGCTATCAATGCCAGCTTGATGATCAATTGTGACATCATTTGTATTTAGTGATAAGCTCGTGTTAGCACATGCATGAACCAGAGTTAAACCATCTGTATTAGTTACGGTGTACTCATCAAACTCCATACTATTTAAAGAAACTACCCCTCCTCCGGTATTTAAACTAGCGTCATACTTGTAGATATCTGGACTGTCACCAATGGTTTTCTTGCTAATCACATCAATATCAACATTACTTCGCACCACATCGCTAACTCGATAATAAACTGCTAGATCATCAATCGTCGGTGTGACCGTGGTATCTCCAGTAAGGATAATTTCAACAGTCAAATCAGGGTAACTACTCACATCTAAATGCGATAAATCAATAATGTCATCGTTGAAGCCGGCGGCATTGCCTGGTAAGTCTGTCTCATCCACCAATTGATAACTACTTGTAGTTCCGGTGAAGAATTGCACACGATAATCACTACCAGCCGGAGCTGAACCAATCACCACCACCTTACCCCACTCATCAATGGCAGCTGGTTCAATCTGATGCATTACTGCTAGACCAGTGGACTCATAAACACCCAAGGTGTCCTTAAGCCGCAACGCTCCAGTATCAATAGTCACATCAGTACTAGAAGCTAAATCTGAACTATCTGAGAAAGAGACCGTGGAAGAGGCGCTGGTGATACTAGAAAAAGTACTAATCTCCATATCACTCAACTCACCAATTTGAAAACCCTGAGTAGAAATGAGCGCCTTCACTACCGTGAATGAACCGGGGCTGGGATTAGGATTACCTCCGGTAGCTTCATATGTCTTATCAGCTGAATAGTTAGCCATGGTGGCTGAGGCGTGATAGCCGCTACCCGCCGGAACCGAAAACTGAGCCAAGCCAGTAGGACCAGTTGTTCTAGTGATGTCTATGTTAGGCACCAAACTATTGTTCACCACCCGCACAGTGGCCCCTGATAATGGTGAGCCATCCGCGTCAGACACCTCAACGTTTACGGCTCCACCATCTTGGTCGGTCTCGATAGACACTGGCACAATATTGCTAACATAAGAAATACTGTTACTACGTCCGTGAGCGGACCAAGAAATCTCAATTTTTAATTGTTTATAGTCAGTAATGATACCGTTTGAGTCTACTCCAGCGACATCATCAGCCGGATCATTTATATAGTCTACTAGGACCCGTTCGACAAATTCAATACCGTTAAGGGTAGTCGTACTACTCTGTGGTATAACACCGGTTGGAAACCCCGACAATGTACCAACATCGTCATAAGACAAAGACCTGAAACTTTCCATCCTTTCATTTATAAGCGACATGGCTGACAAACGAGCACTAGAATCAGCAATCATCCGAGCAGAAAATTGCATGGCTGTAAAAATAGCCATCACTATCATGATAGTAATAGCCACAGTAACCAAGACACCCACCAGACTTAGACCCCTGTTTGCTTTTGCCTTGATGCAGAACATAAGCCTAGCTTAAACCATCTGAGATTGAATAAATTGGTGCAATCAAAGCCAAAGCAAAAAATCCAACTGAACCACCAATCACGACCATTAAGAGTGGTTCGATGATAGTTGAAAGATCCTTAGTTTTACGTTCAACTTCATTTTCATAAAAAATTGCCAATTCCTTAAGCATGCCAGCTATTTGACCCGTTTCTTCACCGACCAAAATCATTTCTCCAACCAAAACTGGATACAAATCTTTACGTTCAATAAACACTTCAGATAAAGCGGTTCCCTTTTCTACCCGCTCAGCGGCATCTTTCAAGATTTCCTTATAGAACACATTCTGCAGCACTTCTTCAGTAATAGTGATAGAGTTGATGACATCTACTCCTGAATCAAGCAATGAGGAAAGGGTGCGAGCCGTACGAGCAGAATTAGTTTCTTTGGCTAGATTACCAATCACCGGCAACCGTGTTACCAACCATGATGAACTAATTTTGCCCCATTTAGTTCTAAGAAAATAAAGAAAACCAACAATTACTCCAACCAAACCACCAATGGCCAACAGAGTGTATTCGACCAAGAAGTCGCTGGTAGCAATCATAAACTTAGTGGCTCCTGGCAACTCTTTATCCATCCCTTCAAACACCCCAGTGATTTGAGGCATAACGTATATCATCATCAAAATACCAATCACCAACATCACCACAATAACAATCGACGGGTAGATCATGGCGCCTTTGATTTTCTTTTTTAAATTAGCTGAGCGTTCCATTTGTATGGCGAGAGTTTGCAGAGTTTCAGCCAACGAACCGCTCTCTTGACCAGCCTTAATCATTGCAACGTATAAATCACTAAAAACTTCAGGTGAGTCTTCCAACGCATCGCCAAATGAATCTCCTTTATTAATCCGTTCTACAATTTGTTTAATCACCCCTTTTAAACGTGGGTTCGTACTTTGTCTCTCAATCACTGACAATGCCCGAGACACAGTAAGGCCAGCCACTAACATTGAACCTAAGTTGCGTGTCACCATTACTAGCTCATCATCTTTTACTCGGCTCAATCGATAATTAATTTTTTCAATGTCCAACCACTTTTTTAGACTAAATTTGGACAACTCTTCAATTGAAGTAACTTTATGACCCTCATTTCTCGCCAACTCGTAGACCTTGAAACGGTCATCAGCCTCAACAGTGTTTGTTACTTCATTTCCGTCTACATCTTCACCGTGGTAAATAAAAGTTGTCATAAGATTATTCGTTAATTACACGCAGTACCTCCTCAACACTAGTCAGCCCTTGAGCTGCTTTAAAAATACCGTCTTCGAGCATGGTAAGCATCCCTTCCTTACGAGCCTGAGCCTCAATTTCATCTCCGGTTTTATCCTGCATTACCATATCTTTGATGGTTGGAGACATTTCCAAAACTTCATGAATACCCATACGCCCTTTGTATCCATCCTCAGTTTCTCCCTTCACTTTAGGGTGATAAAAACTCACATCATTCCATGTAGCATCTGCCTTTACTATCCCCTCTTCTTTAAGAGTGTTGAGTACATGATCCATATCCACTTTTTTTGCTAACTCTTCTCGTTCTGCTTTAGTTAAGATATACGGCAACTTATCATCAGCTAATTTACGTACCAGACGTTGACCAATTGCTACTCGCAAGGTCGACACCATCAAGAAAGACTCGGCTCCCATATCAATTAGACGAGCCACCGTACCAGCCGCGGAGTTGGTGTGAACAGTTGCTAGTACCAAGTGACCAGTTAGAGCTGCGTTAATGGCTAGACTGGCTGTTTCCTCATCACGAATTTCACCCACCATAATAATGTCTGGGTCTTGTCGCATAAGTGAGCGCAATCCAGCCGCGAAAGTAAAGCCGATGTCTGGTTTTACTTGTGACTGATTGAGACGAGGCATCTGATATTCAATCGGATCTTCAATGGTAGAAATGTTTACTTCTGGAGTATTTAAAATATCTAAAATGGTATAGAGCGTCGTAGATTTACCTGATCCAGTTGGACCAGTCACTAGAATGATGCCAGTAGTAGAGCGTGTGGCTCGGTGAATTCGGTCAAGAGTAGAGCCATGAAAGCCGATTCCCTCCAATGAAAAACCACTGCGATTCTCACGCAACAAACGCATTACTACTTTTTCACCATAAAAAACTGGCAGCATCGAAACTCGGAAAGCTACTTTTTGACCATCCATCTCCATCTTGAAACGTCCATCTTGCGGCAAGCGTTTTTGGTCTAACTTTAGATTTGACAGCACCTTGAGTCTAGCCACAATACTATCAGCCGCAATCTTTGGCAGCTTCATAGCGTCATGTAAAATACCGTCCGTACGATATCGTACTAGGACTTCCTGCTCCATCGGCTCGATATGAATATCGGAAGCTCCTTGAATAATAGCGTGACGTAAAAGTGTGTCGACAATCCTTACCACCGGCAAATCTTCAGCCATCTGCTTGAGTTCCTTCTCACTGGCTTCCCCTCCCTCTTCCTCAGATAACACCTTTAGTTCTTTGGCATCCTTCATGATGATGTCGCCAAACTCATCCTTGAGTGTCTTCTGATACTGTCGCAAGGCATTACGCATAGAATCAGTATCGGTCAAACGAGGCTGGATCTTTAAGCCAACTTTTTTCTTTATAAAGTCAATGGCTGGTAAATCAGCCGTATCAAGCATGGCTACCTCTAAGGTGTTTTCACTCTTTCTGTAGGCAATGATGTTGTGAGTGCGTGCTACTGGCTCAGGAATAAGAGTAAGGGTTTCAAAGTCAATTTTCTCATCTTTTAGTGACACAAACGGAATACCGAGTACATAGGACTCAACCCGGCGCATATCGTCTTCAGTCATGTGACCATGAGCTATTAACGCTTCACTAAGGCTACGATTTTCATCTTTGGCAATTTTTTCAGCCGCGGCAATATCAGCCTTGGTAATAAGGCCGGCGTCGAGAATAAACCGTTTAAGTTGTTCGTCCTTGATTCGCACAGTAAAAAGAACAAGTTGTTAAGAACCATTACCTCCGAGAACTTGTTAGCACTATTATATCATCCTGCTGCCAGACAATTATTTAAATATTAACGACCTACAAAATGAAAAACCGGCCGGTTCTGAAAATATTCGTTTTCAGAACCGGCCGGTGAACGTCAGCTGACGAGAACTCCGTTGATGTTCATTGGCGGCAATTTGGGCCGCGGTGGGAACTGGGGCGAAACTATCTCCGGATCGCAGTAAATCGGTACACCATTACAGTGACCAATGAGACCACCTGACCGCAGGTTATTGCGATACTCATCCCAAGCTTCACAATCAGACACAGAGTCCAGTACACTGCCACTGATATGAACAAAAGCTACTACCGCCCATTTTTTAGGCAACCTAACCAGGGCCGAATCGGCTGACACCTGTTCTAGCGCACTCTTGCATTGATTGTTGATGTCTTCAGCCCAGGCGATATCATTGCGGTGATGAGGTCCTTTGCTGTAATACACACCGTCGGAACAAGCGACATAGTAAAGCTCGCCGCTTTCCACATCCTCAAAATACTCGTTCCACCCCACACCATAGCAACCACCAATAGCACTAGGTGAATGATGGGTACCATAGGTGCCACAGTCATTTTCTGGAGCCTCAACCGGGATATCGGCGACACCAGCATGAGGGCGTGACTTAATTGTCATAACAATACTCCTATTTTGCATTGATGGACCACCCATCAAAATCGAACTGACATGACAATAACACTATTTAAGTAGTGTGTCAATGTATTCCTTTGACTTTTATTTTAATGAGAGTATAGTTTCTTTATCTGATTATTGGCTGCTCGGTCTTCGACCGAGCAGCCTTTAATAAAAAGATGCACAATTTACACAATTTAATAACTGCGAAGCCTGAATCATATGATTCCGCTTCGCGTAATAGAAAATACAATGTTTGATTTAAAGGTAATAAATTCAGTCTTAACTGAAATGGAAGAAGAGCGGGGTATTCCTCGCGAGCGAATGATTGATGCTATTGAGCAATCATTAGCGACTGCTTATAAAAAAGAATTCGGAAAGCGTGGACAAATCATCACCTGTGAGTTTGATATGGAGACTGGTACCACCAACTTCAATCAAATCAAGATTGTGGTTGATGAAAGCATGCTAAAACCAGAACCAGAACTGGATGAAGAAGGAAATCCAATTGAGATTGAAGAGCCAGAACCTGAAGATGGTGAAGAGGAAGACAAGCGGGTACGTTTTGATGAAGAGAAACACATCATGATTAATACCGCTCGAATGATTAAAAAAGATGTGGAGTTGGAGGAAGAATTGATTTTTCCGCTTGAACCAAAGGATGATTTTGGGCGAATTGCTGCCCAGACGGCTAAGCAGGTGATTATGCAGAAAATACGCGAAGCTGAAAAAGAATCAGCCCTTAAAGAATTCGGCCAAAAAGCTGGCGACATTGTTATTGGTCATGTTCAACGCTTTGAGCGCGGTAATCTATATGTAGATTTAGGACGTGTCACTGCTATTATGCCGTACGAGGAACAAATCCCAGGTGAAAGATTTAAACCAGGTGAAAGATTACGAGCAATTCTACTAGCAGTAGAAGAAACTCCACGCGGAATCTTTTTGAAATTGTCTCGCTCACACCCTGATTTCTTAGTTTCACTATTTACAGTTGAAGCCCCAGAACTACAAACTGGAGCGGTGGAAGTGAAAGCCGTAGCTCGTGAAGCTGGGGCACGAAGCAAGATTGCTGTACACGCAGTTGATGAACACATTGATCCGGTTGGTTCATTGGTGGGTCAAAGGGGAGTGCGCGTATCTACCGTAATGAGTGAACTTGGTGGCGAAAAAATTGACATTATCGAATGGTCTCCAGAACCAGCTGAGTTTATTGAAGACGCCTTGTCTCCAGCTCAAGTGATAGATATCAAAATTGAAGCCGAACCAAATGAAGAAGAAGGTGAACGTGGTCACGCCATTGCTGAAGTGGCTGGTGACCAACAATCACTAGCGATTGGTCGTGGTGGACAAAACGTCCGTCTCGCCGCTAAGCTAACTGGTTGGAAAATCGATATCATTTCTGCTAACACTGGCGAGGATTTGGCTGAAGCAGATGTTGATGGTTCTGTAGATGTAGAAGCTCCGGTCGATACCGCAGCCGGCGCTGACGAAGACGCTATCGAGAGTGAAGACGCTACTACCACCAAGCCGGACATTGAGGAGGTGCTAGAATCAGAAGACGATACCAAAGACCGCGACCTAACTGAAGACTCTGACGAAGAAGATGAGATTGATACCCCAGAAGAAGCCGAAGATGAACTTGCACCAGCCGTCGATGAAGAAATCGTTGAAGAAGTGGAAGAAAGAGAAGCAAAAGAGGCTGAAGAAGTGGAAGATAAAAAGTAGAGAGTGATATAAGAAAAGGCCGGAAAAGCAAAGCTTTTCCGGCCTTTTTATCAAGTTAGCAAGAATTAACTTGCAGCTTGTCTAAACCTCTTACCAAATGTGATTGCTCTGTCGCAAATCCATAAACACTCACTGAATCTTTCAGGTGGTAGTGGGGTGTCGATTCTAATTTTAACTCCTGTTTTTCTGTCTATTAGATTTGAAAAAATCGGACACCACTGCCCCAAAGCTTCGACTTTCGGTAGTTTTTTGTTCATATTCATAAAAAATGACCTCCTCCTTAGTCCAAGGTTATGTTATCAATATTTAAAAAGCCGGTCCATAGAACCGGCTTTTTTAATTATTGTTTATTGAAGCGTTCGATACAGTCGTTTATGACAGCCACCGCTTCTTTGGCGTCTCCGTAGCCAAGCACTTTGGTGGTTCCGGGCTTTTTAAGGTCTTTATAAGTATTGAAGTGATATTCAACCTTACGCTTCCATTGTTCTGGTAAATCTGACAATGACTGAATAGCATTACCACTATCTCTATCATCAGCTGGTACACAAATGACTTTATGGTCCATTTCTCCATCGTCTTCAAAGTTTAGAACTCCAATGATACGCGCTTCCACCACTACTCCAAGTGGTAGTGACTCAGGACAAACTATCAAAGTATCTAGTTCGTCACCATCTTCGTCCAAAGTACCTGGAATAAAGCCATAGTTAGTCGGCTTGGCAAAAATTTCTGGTTCGACTCGATCTAGCTCAAAAGTACATTTCTCACGGTTATACTCAACCTTAAGCATTGAACCCTTTGGAATTTCTACTACGGTATTAGTAAGACTATTTTCTAAGTCGCCAGGAGTATATAATTTATTATAATCTGTCATATATATTGTTGTTTTACGTG
>JAGQMC010000020.1 GCA_020428815.1 Candidatus Kaiserbacteria bacterium | reverse complement strand
TATACCCCGACCCTTACTTTTTCATGGTTTATCGCTATCAAACTAAATAAGCAATTAAAATTACACTTGTTTGAAAATGACCTATTGTCACTAAGTATAAACAACAAACGGTAGCCACAAAGAAAGTGAGGGTGCGGTATACTTAGCACATGCAAATTCTAACGGATTTATTTGTTGCTTTTATCGCTAGCTACTTGGCTTTCACCAACCACCTAGCTATGAGTATTGAAGATTGGCTAACTGCAGACTACATAGAAACTCCGGTTATTGTAGAGACTACAACTGAAGCCGACATGCCGGAGTTGCCAAGCAAGGTTGGGCAGGCTATCCCTGACGTACTGCTAACAAGTGTGCGTTACCAACAAGCAGCTGTTGCTGGTACAGCTGGGCTAACTGGAGCTACTACCAGAGACCCTCTGGCGGCGATGGTCAATATTTTCTGCAACACCGTGAGTGAAGACAGTATCAGAACTACCACCGGAACTGGGTTCTTTATTGACCCGGACGGCGTTATCATGACCAATGCACATGTCGCCCAGTTTCTTATTCTAGAAAACACTAATCAAATTGGAGAGGCGACATGTATTGTCCGTAGTGGCAATCCGGCTAGTCCAAAATACCACGCCGAGCTACTATACATTCCACCAACTTGGATACAAGATAATGCCAAAGTGATGCACGATGATCACCCGATGGGCACCGGTGAGAGAGACTATGCTCTGCTATATGTCAGTAGTACTGTTGATGACAGTCCGTTGCCGGCCGTATTCCCCGCTCTCGGGTTTGATACCAGATTACTACCACTATCTACCCGTGACAACGCGGTACTGGCGGCCGGTTATCCAGCGGAACCACTCTTAAGAAATGGGGCCAGCGCTGACTTAATTCCACGTCAAGCTAGCACTACTGTTTCTGAGCTTTACACCTTTGGCTCAAACTACGCTGATGTATTTTCCATTCGTGGGAGTGAAGTAGGAGCTGAAGGATCTTCTGGTGGACCAGTTTTAAACGAAGATGGCAATGTTATTGGTATGATTGTCACCCGTGGTGACGACACTGTTGATGGACCAGGAAGTCTCAGAGCTATTACCTTATCTCACATTGAGCGCACCATCCTAGAAGAGACCAACTTTGATTTAACTCAAAATTTAAGCGGCAACTTAAAATATCGTTCCGAAGTCTTTGCCGACACCATGACACCTTTCCTCCTCACTATTTTGCAACAAGCAGCTAATTAAAAAACACAAACCAGCGGTCAATGCGGACCCGCTGGTTTTATTAAGCTCTAGTTTTATTTCATTTATCCCTACAAAGTTTCAATCCGAGATTTGAACCCTTGATAAGAACGGGAGTACTGCTACTCCCTTAATGAGAAATCTCGTGAATGTAAGTTTAGTCTTATTGGCTTACATATCTCCGGGAGTTCAGGTGGTGGCTGTTTTCTTTCCCGCATTAGCAGGATTATTGTTATAACAACCCGAGCAACGGTAAGCACAGCCATAACCGTCACACAGACCACAATCCCGACCGTCGCAAGTGGGTTGAAGGTGAAAAACAAATCGAACAGTTCTGTGAAAGTAACCATTTTGAATCTCCTTTGATTTTGTTAAGGAACAGAATATCGATGAAACTTCGAACGAATTCAAAGCCTCAAAAGATAGCAGGAACAGATTCGTTCCTGCAGTAAGGTGCCACCTATTGACCGGAATGCCGGTCTCACATAGTCAGGGGCAACTACGCCTGCCATCACACTTGACCGCCCGCTCTCGGGTTAC
>JAGQMC010000019.1 GCA_020428815.1 Candidatus Kaiserbacteria bacterium | reverse complement strand
GGAATATCCGACCACGGCCCAGTACCCAACTCTCAACTATCCAAAACTAACAACTGATTTTGTCCACCTACATGTGCATTCGATGTATTCTCTATTAAATGCCGTCCCTACTCCTAAGGAGCTGGCAGCTGCTGCTAAAGCGGACGGACAAGATGCCCTCGCCATTACCGACGCAGGCGCTTTGTACGGTGCAGTAGATTTCTACAAAGCCTGTACTGCTGAAGGAGTCAAACCAATAATTGGTCTGGATGCCTTTTTGGCACCACGCACCCGCTTTGATAAAGAAGTAAATATCGACAAACCACGTTCACGCCTAGTTCTGTTGGCCAAGAATGCCAACGGCTATAAGAACCTTATCAAACTAGTCACCCTCTCTAACATGGAAGGATTTTATTATCGACCAAGAATTGATGAGGAACTACTAGAAAAGTATAAAAATGATTTAATTTGCATCATTCCCTCCTTTGCTGGCGAAGTAGCTCAAGCTTTAAAAGACAGTAATCCTGATAAGGCGGCTGAGCGACTGGATTGGTATAAAAATACTTTCCGGAGTGATTGTTATCTTGAAATATCTCACCACCCTGAAATCTTTGACCATAATGAGAACCAAACTCGACTTAAACAGCTAGCCAAAGTAACCACCACTCCCCTCGTAGCCGCTCATGACGTTTACTATCTGAAACCAGAAGACCGACTAGCTCGTGAGACAATGCTTAAAATTCAAAATGGTGGTGTGGTTGATACTACTGCCGACCACGATGCAGCAGAAAACTTCTCTTTTACCACTCGGGCAGAAATGAAAGAGTGGTTTAGTGATACCAAAGAGGCTCTTAACAACACAGTTAAAATTGCTGAGGAATGTAATGTCGGTATGTATGTTGGCACTAAATGGTACTTCCCGAATTACATAATAAAAAGTGGCAATAAACCAGACGTGGAACTGGATGAACTAGCCTGGAAGGGTGTAACTTGGCGAGGTTTAAACCCTGAGGACCCAGAATTGAAAGACCGGCTGCAATTTGAATTAGATGTCATCAAAATGAAAGGTTATGCTAAATACTTCTTGGTAGTGGGCGACTTGCTGCGAGAAGCTCGTGATCGGGGAATCCTAACTACCATCCGCGGCTCGGTAGCAGGCTCACTGACCACTTATGTACTTGGTATTACCAATGTGAATCCCCTAGAGTACAAACTTCCCTTTGAACGTTTCTTAAATCCGGAACGACCTTCTGCCCCTGATATCGATATGGACTTCGCTGATAATCGACGTGATGAAATTATCGAGTACGCCAAGGAAAAATACGGTGAGGACAAAGTGGCCCAAATTGGTACTTTCGGAACCATGATGGCGCGGGCAGCCGTACGTGACGTAGCCCGCGCCCTTGGTCACTCTTACGCTACGGGCGACCGTATCGCTAAACTTATTCCAATGGGTGCCCAGGGTTTTCCCATGACCATTGACCGAGCTATTGATATAGAACCAGAGCTCGCTGAGCTATACAAAAAAGATTCAGAATCACGTGAAGTCATTGATTTAGCCAAACAGATTGAAGGCCGTGTGCGTCACCTCGGTGTACATGCAGCCGGCGTGGTAATCGCTCCCGAGTCACTTGATAACTTTGTTCCAATTCAACCCGATTCAAAAACCGGCAAATATATTACTCAATACGAGATGCATAGCGTCGGAGAAGACGGAGTTGGTCTGCTTAAATTTGATTTCCTAGGTATTAAAAATTTAGCCATCTTGGCAGATGCTGTTAAACGAGTAAAAAAAATTCACGAGGTTGAAGTAGACATTGAAAATATTCCCCTTGATGACAGCAAGACTTTCGATATCTTAGCCAAAGGTGAAACTATGGGTCTGTTCCAGTTGAACGGATCGGGGATGACCGCCTTTTTAAAACAACTAAAACCCAGTACCATTCACGACATCAATGCGATGGTTGCCCTCTATCGTCCAGGACCGATGGAAATGATTCCGACCTACATCGAACGTAAACACAACCCTTCCCTAGTTACCTACATGGATCCACGTATGGAGGATATTTTAGATCGCTCTTACGGAGTAATCACATACCAGGACGACGTGATGATGATTTCTATAAAACTGGCTGGTTACTCATGGCTAGAAGCCGATAAACTTCGTAAAGCGATGGGTAAAAAAATCCCTGAAGTGATGGCTGCTGAAAAAGACAAGCTTTTTAATGGTCTTGTCGAGCACGGCATGACCGAAAGTAAAGCTGAACAACTCTGGAAGCTGATTGAACCTTTCGCTGCTTACGGATTCAACAAAGCTCACGCCGCCAGTTATGGCCGGGTGGCTTATCAAACAGCCTACATGAAGGCTAACTTCCCGGTCGAATACATGTCGGCAGTTTTAACCGCTGACTCCGGCGACACTGAAAAAATTTCCGAAATTATTCATGAGTGTGAACGAATGGGTATTGATGTATTACCACCGGACATTAACGAGTCATTTGCTGATTTCTCGGTAGTACCAGGCAAGCAAACGATTCGTTTTGGGTTAACTACCATCAAAAACTTCGGTGCTGGGATTGCCGAGGTGATAATTGACGAAAGAAAGAAGCATGGTGCCTTTGCTGATATGCAAGATTTCTTAACCCGCATCCATGACCGTGGACTTAATAAGAAATCCTTAGAGGCACTCATTACTACCGGTGCCTTTGATCGTTTTGGTGAACGTGGACAATTCATTAATAACCTTGATAATTTACTCCACTACAACAAAGAACATGTGGCTGGACAAGAAACTGGTCAAGATTCCTTATTTGGAGAAATGACAGAAGTAAACGGATTGACTCTAGAATCAAGTGAAGAGGCTTCAATGAATCAAAAGTTGCTCTGGGAAAAGGA
Source organism: Candidatus Kaiserbacteria bacterium (assembly GCA_020428815.1). Lineage (GTDB taxonomy): Bacteria > Patescibacteriota > Minisyncoccia > Phycocordibacterales > UBA918 > OLB19. The sequence goes on along the minus strand of JAGQMC010000019.1, from coordinate 8,962 downwards.
ATTATTAGGTGTCTACGTATCTGGCCATCCTCTGAATGAACATAAATCAGAAGTTGAAAAACGACCAAGTATTGAACAGGTTAAAAATGGTTTTAAGGGAACGACCGTGGTCACTACCGGTTTGATTGAATCCGTCCGCGAACTACTCACCAAAAAAGGCGACAAAATGGCTTTTGTTAAATTAGCCGACCAGAAGGATTCAATCGAACTGGTTGCCTTCCCTGAAGCATACGCTGATAATCGAGAAATTTTAGAACCTGGAACTTGTGTCGCTGTTAAAGGTAAACTTAATGTCCGCAATGACGAACCAAGCATTTTGATAGATAGGGTAAAGGTTTTAGCTAGCAAGGAATATGGTGTGATTGCATAAACTTCCTAAATTGTTGACAACCCTATTAAATACTTTATTGTTCCTACAGTAGACAACAGGAGGCCGGCCATGGACTTTAAACAACTGGAGAGAATGGTGACTGACTGGTATAAACAACAACCACAGTCCTCCAACCTGATTATAGTTACTATTACTATTTCTCATAAGGGGGTAGAAACTCAAGTTAGTTGGGAAAAAAGAATTAGAGACTGTCTAAAAAGTACCGAGATTAGGAACAGCTATACTAAAAATTTATTAAGCAGGACAGAAGATAATCTGATTGCCGAGTTCAGAAAGAACCATATCAAATGGCATGAAGCGACTCTAACTGACTTTCTGACAGTGTTTCCTACTCAGGAAAAATTTGCAAAAGTTAAAAACTCGGGTGTAGGTTCAATCTCTCTTATGAAAAGAGTTTTAGATTCCCACAACCGCGAATGGCCTGACAAATAGACCTTACCGCCGCGCAAGCGGTGGTTTTTTGTTTGACAAAATTATAGCCTCCTATAATATTTGCATTACAGAGATTGCGACGCTTACCAACCGTCGGACAATGTCGGAATTCACTTCCCTAATCTGTTTAATTAAAAGAGTGCTGGGCACCCGCCCAGAAGCGCGGTGGAACCGCGGTGTAGATCGCCCGCGCAAAAACAAGAGAATTCTTGTTTTTGCGCGGGCTATTTAATTTCCTAAAAATATGAATGAAGAATTACAAAACAAACGACACACTCTGGCTCACCTCTTGGCAGCGGCAGTACTAGAAAAATACCCACACGCCAAGCTGACTTTAGGACCAGCAATTGATACTGGTTTTTACTACGACATTGATTTTGGTGACGGTGACACCCCAGGCGATACTGACCTCAAAGGTATCCAAAAACAAATGAAGAAAATGGTAAATAAGTGGACTGAGTTCACTCACCGTGAGGTCTCAGCCGACGAAGCCCGAGAAATCTATGCTGACAATCCCTACAAACTAGAGCTTATTAACGAAATCGCTGAGAAAGACGAAGCTATTACCCTCTACACCTGCGGTGATTTCACTGACCTGTGTCGAGGCGGCCACTCAGAAAATCCGAAGGAAGAAATTGCCATGGATGCTTTTAAGCTAGATAAAATCGCCGGAGCTTACTGGCGCGGCGACGAAAAAAACCCGATGCTTACTCGCATCTACGGTGTGGCCTTTGACACCAAAGAGGAACTTGACGCTTACGAAAAACAGCAAGAAGAAGCGAAAGCTCGGGACCATAGAAAGATTGGTAAAGAATTGGATTTGTTTACTTTTTCTGATTTAGTGGGAGCTGGATTGCCTTTATTTACACCGAGAGGAACTATGATGCGAGACTTGATTGTCGACAAAATTATGTGCATTCAAGCAAAATATGGTTATACAAAAGTCTCTATTCCACATATTACAAAAAGCGACCTATATAAAACATCAGGCCATTGGGACAAATTTGAAGATGAACTTTTTCACGTCAAAGGTAAATCAGATACTGAGTTTGTCATGAAGCCAATGAACTGTCCTCACCATACGCAGATTTTCAATAGTCAGCCACGGTCATACAAAGAGTTACCAATTCGTTACGCAGAAACCACCATGGTCTACCGGGACGAACAAGCTGGCGAACTACTGGGATTAGGCAGGGTACGAAGTATCACCCAAGATGATGGTCATGTGTTCTGTACCTTGGAACAAATCGAGCAGGAAGTGGAAAATATAGTAAACGTCATAAAAGAATTCTACACCTCTCTTGATATGTTCAAGGAAGGAAACTACTGGGTTTCATTATCAGTCCGTGATATGTCAGACCAAGATAAATATCTTGGCAATCCGGAGGTTTGGCAAAAAGCTGAAGCCACACTAGAAGCGGTTGCTCAAAAACTAAACCTTCCGTACAAACGAGTGGAGGGTGAGGCAGCATTTTATGGACCAAAATTAGACTTTATGTTCCATGACGCTATTGGTCGTGAACGTCAACTGGCCACAGCGCAACTTGACTTCATTATGCCAGAACGATTCAATCTCTCTTATACTGACCATGAAGGAAATAAACAAACCCCAGTCATGATTCACCGTGCCATTGCTGGTTCACTTGAGCGGTTCATGTCTATAATGATTGAGCACTTTGCTGGCAACTTCCCCTTATGGCTGTGCCCAACACAAATTGCTGTCATTCCAGTAGCAGAAAACCACAATGATTACGCGCAAAGTGTTTACGAGAAACTAACTGAGGCAGGTTTCAGAGTTGAATTGGATACTTCAAAAGAATCCATGGGTAAGAAAATTCGTCAGGCCAAAAAAGATAAACTCCCCTACTTCGTGGTAATCGGAGACAAAGACATTGAATCAAATACAGTAACTCTTGAGTCGAGAGACACCGGTGAATCTACTTCAATCACTGTTGATGAACTAGTAGTGAAATTAAACACTGAGAACGACGTATAAAAAGTTAGATGTTCATACGTAGAGAAAAGGCCGGCCCCTCTGGGGCCGGCCTTTTCCTTTTATCCTCGACGGGACGTTTCTCTTTTTCAACAATGAAGTTTAGTTAAAATCTTCAAAGACAAGGCGTGGGAAGTAATTAACGCGAGACGTACTTAGTGGTACGGTGAGCGTTATTTACTGAACCACAACGCAGTATTTGGTGATTTTAAGAAACTTCACGTATGGCCTTCATGATTGCCATTTTTACTGCTGACGCTTCGTCGGTATAAGTACCGTCTAGCGCTCCAGTTAGAGCAGCAATCATGTTCTTAATTTGCTCATCAGTTAGAATTGCAGTTTCAGTCTTAAGTAGTTCTGACACATTTGTGTTTTCACCCTTTCGAGAACGATACACAGCATCTAGATCAGCCGCAGCGTCAGCTAATGAGAACATTGGTCTGGTACCAATCATTTCGTAAGCTGCCACCACATTACCCGTCACAATCGCTTCCGCAAGTGAGCCTGCTCCAGCAGGAACAGCGGCAGCCTTTGCTACTTGGTCTTGTGTCCAGACCTTATTTTCCTTACATACCTGACACAAATTCTTCATACGTGACTCATTGATTACCATCCAACCATCTTCAAGAGGATAATTAGCTTTAGCCTCGGCAATCACATCATTTAGTGAATCTACTCGATCTGCTTCATTGGTAGTAGCGATAAAGAATCGTACCGCGTCACTTGATAATAGAGCTTTTTGGGCGTGAGCTTGATTTTCAAGTTCAGTAGCAACATTGTCTAATGGACTATCTGTTGTTTGATTCTCGTAACCAATCACCGGTTTACCAACTGGTAGATTATCCGGCGCTACACCAGTCACATCTTCAATTTCAATCATTGGTTCGGCCACACGATTAACCACTGGTGCACTTGGAGTGAAATTAGTAGCTGAGTATGTCATTACTTCCTCACCACCCTCCGACTGTCTCTTACGCAATACGATGAGGTAAGTGACATACAGCGCCCAAGCAACTAGCAGTAAGTAGAACATCACGGTCATCACTGGACCAGCTTCAAAACCAGTGTATGGCACCTGACTTAGTGAGATACCTGCTACTAAAGGTTGTTGGTCACGAGTTTGTAGAACTGTAATGTCATCCATTTCTACTTCTACTTTACACTTTCGTTCCTTAGAACCTCGTTCAGCAATTAGAGTGTATTCAGTATCACGGGTTGGCTTAACTTTGATTGAATGATCTAAGTAGTCTTTCTTATCAGCAGAAAGGTAATCGTCAGTAGTAAAGATAACATTATCTTTATCGTCAATTAGAGTTACCTCACTAGCATTGGTAGTATCCCAAGAAATAGTTACTTTATCTCCTAATTTAATTTTATCGTCAAAGATTTCCAATTCACACTTAGGAGAAGAGCTGCCGCCTCCGCCAGAAGACACGTCTATCTTGATAGGACAATCAACTGACTGATCTCCTTGTTTAGCAGTTAGCACGTAGGTTGTGTCATCATTTGGTTCAACCACTTTGGTGCCACTAAGAGATGTTTCACCAATTTCACTGATAGATAATGAGTCCACATTGGTGGTACTCCAAGCAAGAGTAATCTTATTACCACGTCGGATTGAATAATCACTCGCAGTGAAGTTTACGTTTCCTTCGCAAGTAAGTAGTTCAGGGTCAGGCACAGTCACTGGAGCTTCACAACTTACTTTGTCGCCATTAGCATCTTCAGCTATGAGTTTGAAAGTGGTTGATTCAGTTACATTAGTGACTTGTGTACCCGTTAGACCAACCGTACCAATAGTTGGAGTAATAGTGACTGTTTCTGCCTTAAGCACCTCCCAGTTAAGAGTTACATCACCACCACCAATTGGCAATTGACTTGGTGAGGCTGTAAATAATTCACAGACTGGTACCTCATCCTCAGATACAGTTACCGGCACTTCACAATTAACGGTCTTATCTTCTGCTCCAATTAATGTAAGTACGTAAGTAGTACTCATTAATGGTGAGACTTCAATTGAACCATCAACTGCTACAGCTCCAATTCCGTTGTTGATGAAAGCTTGAGTAGCATTAGTAGATTCCCAATTAAGAGTCGCTTTTCCTCCCACCATAATTGCATCCGGATTAGCAGTAAACATATCACAGCTTGGGGCTGGAGTTTCTGGCTCTGGTACAAATACAGCACAAATTGGTACAACGCTGTTAGCAGAGCTGTCATCAGGATATACAGTATGCAAGGCGTAAACACTAGCACCTACCTCATCCAAAGTGAGTAAACCACCAACTGTGTCTTTAAAGAGTGCAGTCTTAACCATATCTTGCAAATCTCCAGTTGAACCAGTTTCTGCAATTATTTGATTGGAGTCATTTAAGATAACTACTTTATATTGCTCATTAGGCTGGGTTACATTTTGGCGACCCTCATAACCATCCCAACTCACCAACTTAACGGTATAATCACCAGCTGGTAAATCCAGCGTTTTAGGATCTGTTTGCGCCTTATTAAGAGTGGCTGAACTAATTAATTTTTGATCAGTTGTAAAGTCAACTAAAATACCATCTGCTGCAGTATATGGACATGCAGGTTGTACAATCTTCTCACATGAATCATCTATGGTTGTCTTTACAGTTTGACTGTAAACCCAAGTCTTGAAGTTATTAAGTTCCTTGGCAGTAGTTTTAGCCTGATTCTTTACTACGAACTCACCACACTGTTCTGGTTCATTAACCTTACCAACCCAAGTGATAGTACCTACTTCTCCTGGAGTTAAAGTGTTACCGTTAAATCGTAGAGTTCGATCAGAATCTGTATAGACGGGTTTATTTCCATAACCAGCACTTAGATTATTAGTAATGGTGTGACTTAAGTAAGTAAGATTATCATCTACCACATCAAAGATTCTCACTCCACCACCAGTACAATCAGCATCTCCGATATTCTTAATAGTAATTGTGTAGGTTAGCTTACTACCAGACTTGGCAGTAGTTTTATTGACTTGCTTATTTAACTCAAGAGCACATTCTTTTGGATCTTCTGGTTGTTTAACTTTAACATCAGCTACACACTCAACTGTGTCATTATCATCTTTCACAGTTAAAACATAAGTTGTGTTCTTAGTCAGAGGACCAATTTCTTTAGTGCCATTTTTACTAACATTACCAAATTCAGACAAAGTTACTACATCAGCATTTGTAGAAGTCCAGTTTAGAGTAGCTTTTTCGCCAACTAGTACAGTTTGGTTAGCTGGAGTAAGAGTACACTCTGGTTTCTTATCCTCAACCGGAGGTAAAACTTTAACTACAGCCTGACACTTAGTGGCAATATGTGGTGAAATCACCAAACCTTCATCCACTGTAAGAGTATAGTTGGTAGTTTCATAAAGTGGACCAACTGACACCGAACCATTAGCCGACTTGCGGCCAACTCCGTTATCAATTACCACACCATCACCACCTTTTGAAGTCCAGTTTAGAGTAGCGGTTCCACCGTAAGCAATAGTTTGACTAGCAGGAGTCAGTGTACATTCAACTTCAACAGCTGGAGGTACACAGGTTACTTTAACTGTTTGACTACAACTTGGAGCAACGTAAGGACTAATATGAAGCTCACCATCATCGTAGACAGCTTCTAGTTTAAAAGTCGTATTATCTTGAATATTTTTATAAGTTTTAGAACCTGAGTTTTTACTCATTAGTTCCCCATTGATACGAACTTGGTTAAAACCTTTAGTATTCCAAGTCACAGTGACGTTTTCACCGGTTGCAACCGTTGTCCGGTCAGCAGTAATATCACAAGAATATGATCCGCCTGATGATGAAGAAGATCCTGAGCTAAACTCAGCACCAGCCATACCTGCAGGCAACACCATCACAAACAGTAACGCAAAGGTTACCATTACATTCGTAATAGCATTTAGATAAGTTTTCATAATAATTTTTGAGTTATTCATAAGTTCAATACTCTCACCTACACCAATGTGCGGAGCACAAAATACGCAAGAGTAACCAAGCTTACGAGAACCTTGATTAGCTAAATATATAGAACTTATGAACTCTCTCGAGTTGATAGGAGAACCATCTAATCTTATTTATAAGTATATACCAAAAAAACATTTTTGTCAATACCAAAGACATTTTACTCCACCAACTTGGCTTCAACGATATACCTGTCGTCTACACTACCAAAACTGTTACAGGTCGCCAAAGTCAGCATGTGACCCGTGCCAGCAATTGGTACAGTGGCATCTTGTGCTTTAGCTTTATACACCTTTTCTACTCGGTACTCATAAACAGCATCTGCGCTACTTACAGTAATAATATCGCCCCATACTAAATCCTGAATCCCATTAAAAGCTTGGAAATTCTTATTAAAAACTCGTGGTAAATAACTAGAATGTCCGAGGATAAAAACATTACCCTCTTGGTCCAACGTAGCTGAATCAGGGTGACGCACCACCCCATCAAGTAAAGCGGTATCCAAATCAGCAATAGTTCTTGATGACGGATTCAACACTTGAACTGTTTTACCTAACTTACTAATAGAAATAGATGTCGGTAATACTGCTACTTGAGCTGGTATTGAATGTGAAACCACCCCAGTTTCTATATTATTAATATCTTCAACTGTGGGCACAGCTATAACCTCTTCTGGGTATTCAGTCTCCTCTTCTGCCTCATTAGTCGGACTGTTGTTATTGTCTGCCTCTGATACCACTTCATCATCTTTAGCTTTTACCTCTTGTGCGACTACATTATCTGCATCTGTATCAGTAACAGGAGCTTCAGGCAAAAAATCCAAAGCCATTAAAGCGATGTAAGTCAAAGTAAACACGAAAAAGAAAGTGCTAAAAAACACCCATTTTTTGCGCCAAGCTTGTTCAAAAAAATTGTTCATGAAATATATAAATTCCTGTTTAACTTAAAATCAATAATACCACTTTTTATATAAAAAGTCAATACTATACGCACCGACCTCTTGTTTGGGTGAAGACTACGTAAATAATTTACTCTTGTACATTGACAAACATCTTCATTTATGGTAGCGTGTCAAACATTATGAAAGAAAGAACAAGTAACGGGAACGGCCCTACCCTAAAGATACTAGCCATAGTTGGCTTTTTGGGCATCATTATTATAATCGCCTGGCTGTCAGTACAACTAGTAAATATTTTACCTGGCGCCTTTTCTTCTCTAGCTTCTGTAGCAGATAGTGTTAATAAAGAATCTTCACTAGAAACTAAGGAAGATAAAAAAGACCCCTTAATCCTTACCAGCAACACATCTCTCATAAACACTGGTGATGACATCGTTCTTTCTTGGAGCACCATTGATAAACCTGGTAGCTACGTCTTTTCTTACCATTGTGTTGAGGGTGTCAGTTTAAACATTGTTGATGAAGAGAATGGAATCAAATCAATCGACTGTGAACGAAACTATAATATTGGTGACGTTGGATCACTTAACTTACAAGCAGAATCAGCCAAGGCACGTTATGAAAACGTGGATTATACGATTGATTTCTTAGCGACCAATGACACCAAACCACGGGCTGGAGGAGAGTCTTCTTTCACAATCATTAATAGCCAAGTACAGGGATTGGCCGTGGTGGATGATAATAACGAGACAGAGGAAGAAGCAGAAAACTCTGAAGAAGAATTTGTAGAAAACACCCCTGATAACAGCGAAGAAGTTGCTAATACTAACTCTAACAGTTACCCTCAAACACCAATCTACGAACAAGAGTTTGTCTATGAAATACCTGTATCTAACCCAGACGGTCGCACTGATTTAAGCACTCGTTTTCTAGGGGTTGGTGAGATTAAAGGCAGCCGATTTATTGAAGGCCCAGTAGAACAAGATGAATCTGGGGCGATTCAATTCGAAGTGAAGAACCTAGGTTCAAAAACTTCAGAAGAATGGACTTTCAAAGTTAGCCTACCAACTGGTGGCTACTATGAATCTGAGGAACAGAAACCACTTAAACCAAATGAAGCAGCTACTATCACTATTGGTTTCAATACTGGTTCAGATGATAAACATACTTTTAAAGTAGAAATTGAAGAAGAAACTGACAGAAATTCTCGTAACGACCAATTCACCCAACCAATTACTTTTATCGATTAAGTTATTTAACAAAAAGCACCG
>JAGQMC010000018.1 GCA_020428815.1 Candidatus Kaiserbacteria bacterium | reverse complement strand
CGAAAGGAAAGACTTACCAATGGTGTTGGCTAAAGCTAAGGAAGCAATTGAGTTGGTGGTGTCTAGTGGGGTGGAAGTGGCCATGAATAAGATTAATTAGCTAGAGAAACAAAAACCGGCTCGCAGGCGAGCCGGTTTTTTGTCTTTAGGTTTTATTGAGCGTCTTTGTAAGACAGGGTCATCTTTTGTTCGTTTGGTTCAAATAGAGTGATCTTGAATTTATAGACGTTACCAAGTGATAGGGCAGACTTAAGTTTTTCTTCGGTTTCAAATTCTGAAACATGAACTAGCCCTGCTACACCTTCTTCGATAGATACCAAGGCACCATGTTTGTTGTACTTGATAACTACACCATCAACCACTTGGTCTTTCTTGTAGTTCTTGCTGGCAGTGACCCAAGGATTTTCTTTCAGTTGTTTAATTGAGAGGGAAATCTTATCGTCTTTTACTTCGATAACCTTCACATCAATTTCATCACCAACTTTATAAAGGGTCTTAGTGTCTTCAACTAGACCCCAGTCTAGTTCAGAAATATGCACCAGACCTTCTAGTCCTGGCTCTAGTTTAACAAAGACACCAAAGTCCACTGCACCAGTCACTTCACCCTTGATGATGTTACCGACTTCGTACTTGTTAACTTTCTCTTCCTTCTCTTCCTTTTCCTGTAGACCCTTTTCAGAGAAGATTAGTTTGTGTTCTTTAGGATCAGCGGTAATCATTACCACTGATAGATGGGTTCCTACTAATTCATTTAGAGCGTTTAGAATCTTGTCCTTGTCACCATCAGTAACTCGTGGATAATTCTCTGATGATAGTTGTGAAGCTGGTAGGAAGCCTTGGATACCTTGCCAGTCGATGATTAACCCACCCTTGTTAGCTTCTTTCACTTCTAGGCTAAGTACAGTCGCGTTTTTAACCGCTGCCTCAGCATCAGCCCAGATAAGTGCTTGACGAGCTTCTTTGAGAGACAGTTCGATGTAACCATCTTCATTCTCAGTAGTTACTACTTTCGCGTCGATTGAGTCACCAACTGCTACTTTGCGTAGGATGTCACGAGCATTCATGTACTCACGACCGTAAATAATACCGGTACCAATTGGTGCGATATCTATGTACACACGAGCACGACCGATAGCTGAAACTACTCCTGATACAATTTCTCCTTCGCGAGGTGCAACTGGAGTGTCGGCTAGGAGCTTGTCCATCACCGCTGACGCTGGTACCCCTGTGGTGGTGGCAGTAGCGTCTTTAGATTTTCCAAATCCAAACATTTTATTTTTTTGTTATTCCGACGACACGCGTCTCTGTAACCATTTCGCGAGGCGGAAAATTTTCCGCCGGCCATTCCCATATACAGAGGGTTAAACGTGTGCCGCTAGAAGCTATTAATACCTTTTTAGGTGGGGATAATATAGCATAAGACGTTGGAATGTCGAGTGTTTCTAATAGTTTTCTATGCAGCTCGCTACAGCCAGATTCAGGACTAGGAACGGTCCTGAATCGTGGCTAAGCGACTGACTCACGGTGTGTACAGAAAATATATTTCAAAGTCATTATTTTCCAGCAAAATTCACAATCAGTCGACCTACGGTCTCGTTTGCCAATTCAATAATGTATAAAAGCTTTTTTGTCTATGAAAATGGGCCGGAAGCTAAAGCTTCCGGCCCAGTAAAGAAAGATCGACTAAACATCAACCAAATCGATAGCGTCAAATACACTGCGACGGGAGAGAGGTACTGTTTCTGCTCGACGAATCGTCTCGCGCTTGTTGCACTTGCGATAGCCGTTGTTGCGTTGGCGACGAAGTAACAACTTCTCGCGACGTTCTTCCAGTTCCTCCGCAGTGGCTTCCTCGGCGCTGTATCGTTCTGATGCATAGCGCTCTTTTAGCGCCTCACGCCGAGTGTTGTTGCTACCGAGGTGAGAAACAATAGCATCCTCTTCGACATCAAACTCATCTGACACGGTGTGGGCGTCTGCCCCACAAATCCACTCTTCATCTTCATCAATATCGAGATGTCTAGCTTCAAAATCTTCGACCGAGTAGGAGTAAGGGGTGCGGTTGTCTTCAACATCATCCCATTCCTCATCGACGTCGAGAAAACCCAAATCGGTACCGTCGTCGAGTTCCATCAGGTTCGGAAGCAAGTTCATGAAAAAAAATTCGTCTCCCTTGAACTTTCCGTCATCGCCGGCGATGGTATTAATTGAGCCGTGATAGTAACCAAAGCGGTCTATTGAATTGTCAGACATTGTAAAGCCTCTCCTTTATGGTTGTTGGGGAACAAAACAGCCAACATAATATCATAAAAACATCAAAAGTCAATCTGAATGTTATTATTTTAATAATAAAAACAGCCCTGCACTTACTCTCCAAATAGATTTCGGTGCAGGGCCTCTTAGTTGCTACAAATTTATGTTGGCGCCTGTAGAGGGGCGCTTACTCGGCGTACCAAGTCATAGGCGTGTTCCGCGTGCTGTCGTCGGGTCAGGTTGCGCCGAGGCCCAGGGGCGTATCGGGCGCGTGGCCGGCGGTATCCAGGTTGTCGTCGTTTACGAATACGGGTGCGGTTGCACCCGGGGGTCCGGTAGACATGCCATTCTCCTATGTTTATGTTGAAGGTATGAGGAACAAAGTGCGCTTATTTCGGGCGGCTTACGCGGGGTATCTTCATCCCGGCGTTGCCACGATCGGCTGAGGTGTTGCAACAGTAGTTGCGTCACCAAGGCGTCAGCCGTCTGCGAGCGCTCTATGAGGATAGCATATATAAAATATTTGTCAAGTCTTGAAAGTATGGTGTGGTAGGGAGGTATAGCAGGTGGAACACTTCGTGTTCGGCCTGCTATGTCGTATACTATGCGCATTATGGTAATTTCATATCACGGCGGTCAGTGTTTTAAAGTTTCGTTTGGTGACACTACTCTTGCTTTCAATCCAATTTCTAAAAAATCCAAACAATACAGCCCAGCTAAATTTGGTTCGGACGCAGCTTTTGTCACTTTATGGCATCAAGATTTTAACGGAGTAGAAAACGTTACTCACGGTGCCAAGCAGCCTTTTGTGGTTGATGGTCCAGGAGAATACGAAATCGGTCAGGTAGTAGCGCATGGTTTTGGAGTTAAAACTATCTACGATAAGTACGAAACTTACAACACTATCTACCAAGTAAAATTGGAGGATATGAATATTCTGTTTCTTGGAGCATTAAGCAATCCAGATATTGATCCTAAGATACTGGGTGAGATTGGTGATATTGATATTCTGTTTGTGCCGATTGGCGGGGGAGATGTCTTGGAGGTACCTCAAGCTTCTAAGTTGGCGGTCAAACTAGAAGCAAAGTTAGTGATTCCGATGCAATATGACGCCACTACCCTCAAGGCTTTTTTGAAAGAAGAAGGAAATGAAGGGGTTAAACCAGCTGAAAAATTAACCCTTAAGAAAAAAGATGTTCAAGCTATGTCTGGCGAGGTGGCCGTACTTAAATCATAATTATTGTCATGCGCCGTCTCTTGCGTAGTCTGCAAAAAAAATCAAAAGATACTCGAGATGGTATTGCGCTAACTATCGCTGGTACAGTGACTATTATGGTGTTTGCGATTTGGCTTTACCACATGCCGTCTCGTCAAGCCGCTTTAGAGATGAGAAACGAGCAGACGGAAGCTGATGAGCCTGGTTTCTCACAAGTATTTGATGGAATAAAGACACAAATGTCTAATTTTAAAGAAGAGCTGGATGATAGAGGTGGTACTACCACCGAGTCAGATCAAAATGAGATGGACTTATCGATAGTTTCATCTAGTACTAGCGCCAATGATCAAGTGATCAATTATAGCTTTAGTAACAGTGCTGATAATAATACTGCTCCTAGTACAACAGCTGGGTATGGTCAGGTGGTGAAGATCGCCACCACCACAACAGAGGTGAAGACTGGCACTTCGTCTAGTCAAAATAACTAGTACTTGTGTTATACTGCACCACAATTATTTCCAAAATAGTCGTTAGTTTATATGCCGAAAAAGACATCCGCTAAAGAAGAATCCGCTCAAGATCCAGAACGTGGAATAATTTCACAAAGTATTACTGGTGAAATGGAGACTGCGTATCTTGACTACGCCATGTCCGTTATTACTGCTCGCGCACTGCCGGACGTAAGAGATGGTTTGAAACCAGTTCATCGTCGTATTTTGTATTCGATGCGTCTTAATGGTCTGACTTCTACAGCAAAGTTTCGAAAGTCAGCAACGGTGGTTGGTGACGTGCTTGGTAGTTTTCATCCCCATGGCGACGCTGCGGTCTACGAAGCGATGGTTAAGTTGGCACAGAACTTTTCTACTCGGTATCCATTAGTGATCGGTCAGGGTAACTTTGGTTCCATCGACGGTGACTCTGCTGCAGCTTACCGTTACACCGAAGCTAAGATGTCCAAAATTTCAGAAGAAATGCTACGTGACTTAGAAAAAGACACGGTCGATTGGCGAGCCAACTTTGACGGTACCAAAAAAGAACCAACGGTTTTACCAGCCGCTGCTCCCAATCTACTTCTCATGGGTTCTTTAGGAATCGCTGTAGGTATGGCTACTAATATTCCACCACATAACTTGCGTGAGGTGGCTGAAGCAACCAACCATTTGATTGATAATCCCAACGCTTCTACTGACGATCTATTAAAGTTTATTCAGGGTCCTGATTTCCCGATGGGGGGAATTGCTTTTGACAAGAAAGCAATTGCTCAAGCTTATACTAATGGACGGGGTGGGGTAGTAGTGCGTGGTGAGGCTGAAATCATTGAAGACAAGAGAGGTTCTTTCTCAATTCTTATTACTTCAATTCCGTTTCGGGTTAATAAGGCAGATTTACAAGAAAAAATCGCTAACTTGGTGCGTGACAAAAAGATTGAAGGTATTAAGGAGATGCGAGATGAATCAACTAATGATATCCGGATTGTGATTGATTTAAAGACTGGTGCTCAACCACAAACTGTACTCAACAAGCTCTACAAACACACACAGCTTGAAGATACTTTCCACTACAACATGGTGGCTTTGGTGGACGGTGTGCCACAGACTCTGTCTCTCAAGGCTATCTTAGAGGAGTACATCAAACACCGCGCTGAAGTAATTCAGCGTCGCACTCAGTATGACTTAAATAAGGCTAAAGATCGCGAACACATCTTATTGGGTCTGAAGAAAGCGCTTGATCATATCGATAAAATCATCAAGCTCATTAGGGCAGCTAAAGATGTGCCAACTGCACACGCCGACTTGATGAAAGAATTTAAGTTTTCCACCATTCAAGCTCAGGCCATTCTAGATATGCGACTTCAGAAATTGGCCGGACTAGAGCGTAAGAAGATCGAGGATGAGTTAAAGGCGGTCCAAAAACTCATTAAGGAATTGGAGGCGATTCTCAAGAGCAAGGCTAAGCGCATGAAAATAGTTAAAGATGAATTGGCTGAAGTAGCGGAAAAGTTTGGTGATGATCGTCGGACTAAAATTGTTAAAGGGGGAGTGAAGCAGATAAACCCTGAGGATTTAGTGCCAGACGAAGAGTCTGTTTTGGTGCTGACTAAAGGTGGATATGTAAAGCGAACTAATCCGTCTGAATATAAAACCCAGAAACGAGGTGGGGTTGGGGTGGTTGATCTCAATACTAAAGAAGAGGATGTGGTGACCACGCTTCTCACTACCTCAGCTCACAGTGACTTACTTTTCTTCACTGATGCCGGTAAGGTCTATCAGTCAAAGATGTATGAAATTCCCGAAGGACGACGAGCCACTAAAGGTAAGTCAATTATGAACTTCCTAGCTATGGATTCAGAAGAACGGGTGACATCTGTCTTAGCGGTCCGAAAAGAGGATTGGGAAGGAGACTGGTCTCTGATGATGGTGACAAAAAACGGTGTAGCCAAAAAGAGCGACGCGGCTGCTTTCAAGGATGTGCGCCGGTCTGGTCTGATTGCCATTACCCTTAAGGATGGCGATTCACTCATCTCCGCTCAGTTTGTGGGGGAAAAGGATGAAGTTTCACTAATAACCGAAAAAGGTCAAGCGATTCGTTTTGTTGAAAGTGATATTAGACAAATGGGGCGAACTGCAGCAGGTGTAACTGCCATGAGACTTGGTAAGGATGATTGTATTGTATCAGCCGACGTGTTGACGGCTGGTGAAAAAGATAGAGAAATTTTGATTGTAACTGAACAGGGATACGGTAAAGCCACCCCGGCCAAAGAGTATAAAGTACAGAAGCGTAGTGGGTCTGGTATAAAAACTGCTAAAGTAACCGCTAAAACCGGTGCGATTGTACGAGGAATCGTAATTACCGCTGAGGAACATAAAGAAGGAGAACTGGTGATTATGAGTAAGAAGGGCCAAGTCATTAAGTTGCCACTTAAAGATGTGCCAACTCTTGGTCGTGATACGCAAGGGGTGCGAGTAATGAAAATGCGAGCTGGGGATTCTATTGCTAGTGTAGTGTTTGTGTAAAAAACTAAAAATTGGGAAAAGCGGTCGGACCCTTCGGGTCCGACCGCTTTTCACATTACACCATAAATTAAACATTTACT
>JAGQMC010000017.1 GCA_020428815.1 Candidatus Kaiserbacteria bacterium | reverse complement strand
TTATTTATTACTCCACAAATTAGTCATGGCTACTGGACTACTAGTCAGCACGCCATCAAAATAGGCGACAATAACGTACTGTATTTGGTGCAATACAAATTTGGACTAAACAGTCAGAGCGTTGATTTACCAATTGGAGCAGTTCGCACCATGGCTACTGGTAGTATTACTAGTCCCTATGTTAATTATGGCTTCGTTGAAGATGGTGAAACTATCTATACGGGCGGCACAGCCGCAGCCTTGGTGATTAGCGATGCAGAAATTAAGAACAATCAATACCACTTAAAAGCCGGTCAAAGTGGCACTTTCACTCTCTTAACTTTACTTACCCTAACACCAGAAGAGCTTGTCGATAACCCAGACTTGGCTTTGCAAGTTACACATTTGCCGTTCATACGCACTACTGATACTGGTAACGTTTATACAGATCAGTTGAATATTAGTGAATTAAGTAACTATGTTACTCCTGAGGTAGACATGTAGTTTGCTATAATAATTGTATGAAACACTGGTCCCCGTACACTGTACCGCTTTATATCAAGAAGAAGGTTATGAATAAGACCTTCTTTCGCTTTTTCTTCAGCTTCATTGCTGTAATCGGGGGAGTGATGTTGTTTATCATTGCGCTTGGAGTTAGCGTAAATTCTTAGGAAATAATTTAATTTGTAAAATTTTCGGTATAGCGCCTAGGTCCGCCCTATGCAAAAGCGATGTTGGTGTGCCTAGGGCGGACCTAGGCTCGAGGTAAGGCGTGCTAAAATTATTTTATTATGGTGACACGAAACGTCTCTTTCGCGGAAGGAGAATTTTATCATTTGTACAACAGAGGAGTAGAAAAAAGAGTCATTTACAATGACGAAAATGACTACAGTAGGTTTATTGATCTGCTATATCTGTGTAACACTAATGAGTCTATTAATGTCAGGAATGTTCGTAGAATGAACAAGAGCATTTTTGATTTTGAGAGGGGTAAGACTCTTGTTTCCATTGGAGCATATTGTCTTATGCCAAACCACTTCCATTTATTGGTCACTCCCAATACAGAAAATGGTGTTAGTGATTTCATGAGTAAATTAGGTACTAGCTATTCCATGTATTTTAATAAGAAAAATGAAAGAACAGGATCTTTGTGTGAGACTCGTTACAAATCTAAGCATGTAGACTCTGATAACTATCTGAAGTATTTGTATTCTTACATTCATCTGAATCCAGTTAAATTGGTTCAGTCAGATTGGAGGGAGAACGGAATAAAAGACTTAGAAAAAACTTTTAATTATGTAAACGATTATAAGTATTCTAGTTTGCAAGATTATTTAGGTACGGATAGAGAGGCTAAGAATATTCTAAATAGAGACGTTTTCCCAGACTATTTTGGGGAAGAATCAACAGTCAAGAAAGAGATTTTTGAATGGTTAAGTTTTTCACCTGACCTAGGGCGGACCTAGGCAAAAGCGATGTTGGTGAAAGGAAGGGTGGTATACTAGTTAGCAATAATATGCGAATAACCGATCAATATTTTTGGAATTTTGTTTTTTCAATATTTTTTATTGTTTTAATTGTAATGGGGGCCATTATTCTGGAGACAGAAGCGAGAATTGCTTTGGTTGATCTGGAGTTGGTGGATTATGTGTTGATCACTTTAGCAGCTTGGCGAGTGACCAGATTATTTGTGTATGACAACATAACCAAGTTTCTACGTGAACAATTTTGGGATGTGAAGAAAGTCGGGCGGGGATTGATATTGGAGAAGCCGAAAGTAGGACCCCGGCGCACACTAGCTGATCTCATGAGCTGTCCGTGGTGCTTTGGTGTCTGGGCGACGGCCATGGTTATTTTCTTTTACCTAATTACTCCCTATGCAGTCTTTCCAATAATGCTGCTAGCTTTGTCCGGAGTAGCCACTTTCTTGCAACTTCTATCTAATCTCATTGGACACAAGGCTGAACTCGCCAAAAAACAGAACGAATAGTTCGTTTTGTTTTTGTTTTAACGACTTAATAAAGTACTCATGTCTAAATATTTCCCCGCTGTTTTTCTCGTATTTTTCTCATTTTTTAATTTTGCCCAAGCTGAGTGTGGGGATTTTGTTTTTGTTGATGGTAGTGGCTATGAAGAAAGAACTCCGATTGAGGATTGTGCTAATCCATTTAATGAAGATGAAACCAATCCATTCGACAGTAGTGTATTCGTTAACGGGGTAGAGGTGATAGATGGTGGCGAGTTAGCTTTACCGTTGGGCGAATATTTAGCTTTCACAGCTGCAGTGGTACCAGAACCTTTCTTGGCTGACTTGGGTTTGTTTAGACAGGATGGGGATGATATTGAAGTGATAGACGATTATTTTAGTAGTGGTGGACAGCTAACTTTTTCTGCCACAGGTACTTATTACTTAGTATTGTCGGTAATGATGGAGCAGCCGATGGTGTCACAAAATAGTTTTTTGAATAAGCTAGTGGCGCTCATTATTCCAACTGCCGAAGCCTACTACGGTGACTTTTTTGAAGTCAGAGTGTATGAATTCACTGTTATTGAAGAAGCTGTAGAAGAAGAGGAAATTGACTCACTCTTGTTGCAATACGCTCCTATTCTCTACATGCATCCAGATGAGACCTATTTCCCGATGAATGTAGAATCTTTTATTAAGGATAGTGCGTTGTGGGAAGATGGAGTTCAATTACGAGATGTTTCAGGGCTTTCAGTGCAAGAATTTGAATCAATTATTGAAAGTGAGGATACATCAGATATGTATCTGGCATACAGCAATCCAGATACTGATGGAGCGATTGATTTAAATACAGCTGAGCAAAAATACAAGGACGCCGTTGAGGCGAAAGAGGCGACCACGACTGTGTACGTCCATAGAATGAATGATAGTTACACAGACAGTCAAGGTGACACTCATTATTTTACCGTACTGCAATACTGGTATTTCTACGCGATGAATAATTGGGGCCAAACTGG
>JAGQMC010000016.1 GCA_020428815.1 Candidatus Kaiserbacteria bacterium | reverse complement strand
TAACAACGTGCTCAATCGCTTGGCGATAGTCAAACACATTTACCCGTTCTTTCTTTGATAAACGACCCTCGTTCTCTAGTTCTAGTCGTTTCATCAAGAGTGGCGAGTAGTAATCTTTTACCTCAACGTTTAGTTTCTTACCTTTGACTGCGTAAGAAATAGACGCTTCAGTTGGCTTCTTGAAGTCGAGTTCACGCTTATCTGTTTGAATATCACGCACTTCAATATCAACGCCTGTCTTGTTTTCTTGGTTGATGAAGTCACGCACATCCAGCTCGGCTCCACTACAAATCACAATGACTTTGTTTTCAAACGTACTTTCTTTCTGTGTACTGGTAGTTTTAGCAGTAAACAGCGTTTTGTTTTTCTTGATAGCATCAATGATGTGATGAGCATCCAGCTTTGAAAATACTCGATTAGGTGAAATGATTTTTACATAGTCAGCTCCTAGAGTTCCGTCAAAATCACCACGAGACAGTTCATCAATTCGATATGTTTCAATCAGTAACTGTTTGGCTTGGATATCGTTATTGAAGACATCATAGTGATTGACGTTATAAACCTTGAAGCCAGTTTTATTGCCTTGCTCAAGAACAATCTTATTCAGTCGTTCTGTAGACGTGATGATAGCTCCTTTATTGATGTCACAACCAATCCATCGTCTACCTAGTTTTTCAGCAACAGCGATAGTGCTACCAGAGCCAACAAAACAATCCATTACTAAATCGCCCTCATTTGATGATGCTTTGATAATACGTTCAATGAGTTTTTCTGGTTTTTGTGTTGGGTAATCAAGCATTTCAGGATTAGCACCCTGAAGATTAGATACGTCGGTCCATATATTATCTGCTAGTTTTCCATCATTTTCTCGTTCATCCCAGTATGCTTTTTCACCAATACTTTTTTCACCAATAAATAAACGGTTGTCATTTTCCAGTGCCTTTAGTTTTGGTTCTACCATCCTCCAACCTTTCGGGGGACAGCTCCACACTTTACCGTTATTGTCGGTGTAATCATATGTTGTTCCTGGTGTTCTTTTATCTGTCTTTTGTAATGGGAAAATACGATATTTACCACGTCCATCCTTATCATCAAACTTGTACATTGCTACAGTAGTCGGTGACAATGGCTGGAATACTGGATTGTATAAAAAATCATCGCCCTTTGAGTAGAAAAGTATTATGTCTGTGTTGTCGATGTAGGTTTTTGTCGCTGTTTTACCAGACGTACTTCTTTGCCACGTAATGCCAGAGCGAAAATTGTCGTCACCAAAAACCTCATCCATTATCAATCTCAAATGTGAACCTTTATGCCAATCACAGTGTAAATAGAATGCACCTTTATCAGTGAGTAACTCACGCATAATGATGAGCCGTTCGTACATAA
This sequence comes from Candidatus Kaiserbacteria bacterium, assembly GCA_020428815.1. Classification (GTDB taxonomy): domain Bacteria; phylum Patescibacteriota; class Minisyncoccia; order Phycocordibacterales; family UBA918; genus OLB19. Next base: position 15,692 of record JAGQMC010000016.1, on the reverse strand, counting down.
ACTGTAGGTACTCATCTTTTTCCCACATATCGGTGTACTGCATTTCTTCGAGTACACTCTGGTCCACACCTTGTAGTTTTTGACCGTTTAGCTTCACCTTTTTGACGTAGTCAGCTTTGCTATCAAACGGAGGGTCAATATATATCAAATCAACTTTGCCACGATACTCCTTGAGTAAGTGTGAGAGTACCTGCTTGTTATCACCCCAAAATAGCTTGTTCCAATCTTTGGCTTTGAGATTGCCGTATACTTCTTTTTCTTGAGCTGGAAACCAGTCGATACTTTTTGGAGCACGTTTGCCATACCATTCAAGCATTGCTCGACCTTTCGTTGCAGAAAGTTTTTGGGACGGCTGTTTGTCACCGCCAGTGGCGGATTTCTTTGTTTTTGTGTTCATACCTTGGTCGGGATTTATGAATGGATTTGTAAAACAGAAAACTCCTCACCAGAGTTGACTGCAACAGCTGTTTCCAACTGCCCATAGCCCTTTCGAGCTACGACCCGACCAAGAGTGCAACAACCTGATGAGGAGGTTACTATCTTGGTCGGGATATTGTATGCCGTGCTCACAACGTGAGGTTAGGCGGATTGTAGTGTTAGATATCAATCATACTTTTTCATCCAACATCTTGATGATGTCTTCTTTGCGATATCTACGTATTCGCTTTGTACCAATTCTAATTGCTGGCAACACACCTTTTTTATCCCACTGACGCAATGTATTTGGATGCACTTTCAAAAGCTCACACGCTTCAGAAAGAGTGAGCAATTCAGGCACATTTACGTCTTTTTTAGGGTTTTTGCTCATTGGTGTTTTACCTAACATTTGGTAACATCATTATACACAACCGTTTTGTCTACTCAATGTTGACGTTGTGAAATGAAAATGACAATGAAAATCAGTAATCGAGTGAAAGAAAGTGTGGCTCACGCTATCGGTGAGTACTTCAGCACAAAAGAAATAACCACTGTTTTCAGTGATTTTGATATTGAGACAGATGAAAGTTTATACGCTAAATGGCGGATTACACTCGATGCGTTCGCAAAAGCACCAAACACAAACACTGAAATACCAGAGCTGATTGCAGAGTTTTGTCATCCACTCAACTTCAAAGGTGAGCAACGAGCAGTCAGTAGAGAAGCGTTTATTGGACGACTGAACGAAATACTTTCATATGATGATATTGAGGTCGAGTACACTGATAAAACCGCCACACTGGTCCCAGCAAGTACTGATGAACCAGAAGAAAAACCAAAGCCAGAAAAAGTATCAAAAGGCAGTCCAGTACCCAAGAATGAGGAGGGCGTGTTCGATGCCCCGAAAGCGGATGACTTGCCAGATGTCAACAAATGTTCAATTAGCAGTAAGGCAATTAGCTTGATTGCTGGTGAGTTGCCACTGCAACGTTATGAAGTAATACGGATAATTGAGCCAATTCTCAAAGAGATAAAATATATTTATCCTCTTTCGGTAGTGCAAGATTATCTTGATAGAAGTCAGGAATATACATTCTTTGACCTCAACGATGTTCTGCAAACAATGCGACAGAAAGACATCAGCGCAGATAGACACATCGCACGTGTTCTTTCAGCTTTGTTGCAACCAATCAATTATGAGCCGTACCTAGAAAATCTGGACCAGTTCAAAGAGAAAATAGACCGCTTTTTAGCGTATGACAAGTTGACGTTGATAGAAACTGACGGGACGTACACGATTGAGCCAATACCTAAAGAAATCAATCGAAAGGTCAAAAAACCTAAACAAACTGAAGCTGAAATCATCCAGAGTTTAGCTGATAGCTTGAAAGAAGACGACCCGATTATCATCAAAAACAAAGGTCGTTTGATGAAGATACGAGAGTATCATCAGGCGTATATGCACATAATTGAAATGTTTTGTGAAGATACAACCAAGCCAGACCCAGAAGTGAATGATGCGTACGTAAAACTAGCGAATAAAATCCAGTTACTACTGAACTCGATACCGCTCAAGCGACATAAGATTGAGTTCTACCGTCCGTTTGAGGATTTGTATTCAGCTGAACACGATTGGCAATCACTCATTCATACTGACCTGAATGGAGATAGGGCGACATTGAGTTGGGATGCTATTAGACCACGCTTATATAAAGCACACAGCGACATCTCAAAGCTCATCAGTAAAGCAGAAACAACGCCAGATATGACCGACGATGAAGTGGCACTCGAAGCCATCAACTCGCTGATTGCCAATAAACGGACCGCTACAGATGAGCCAGACAATAAATATGATGACATACCAGCAATGCGTCTTATTCACGAAAATGCAGACACCAAGACCAGTAAGAAGAAAGCTAAAAAGCAATCTACTTATCCTAAAACTATCCCATCTGGCACACGCTGGGAAAGTATCACGATGAGATTTCTTGATGATGAAACAGTCGAGATACAAGTAGCTGGCACGGTTCACAAGACGGGCTATGCTGATATGGGATTTGCTGATAATCGAAAGAATGGTCAGCCACCAAATCTCCAATGGATGTTTTTGAAAGCACTTGCAGAGAATAACGGTTCACTAAAAGCTAGTGATGGTAATGCAAGTGACAACTATAAACAGCACAAGTTACGATTATCAAAACGTTTGATGGAGTATTTTTCACTTGATACTGAACCGTTCAAAGAGTACACAACTCAAACTGGTTATAAACTAAAAATGACCATTTTCTATAACAAAGATGTAGACAAACAGCCCACAAAACCACAGCAAGATACACTTTCAGAAGAAGTTGGTGACATCTTTAGTGACCTAGCTCGGTAACAAATCGAATAAAAAACCAGACATTCAAAGACCCGATGACATCGGGTCTTTTTGTATTTGAGTGATTTTTCGCCAGTCGTTTATGAGGCACCTGTCTCAACTATCAACTAGCAAAATGACTATGAACAAGAAAAATACAGAAGACCAATCTAACGTCTTCACCACCTATGACTTGGGTGTATCAGCGTCACTTTTGACGCTTGGATACAAACTCAAGAACTTGGACCGCACCAATCGTCGTGCCTTATTCATCTTTGAATACAAGAAAGGTATTGAGCAATCTGCCAATAAGTTTTTCACTGATGAACTCCGTGTCAAAGCTCGGTCGTACTTTGACAATCTAAAAGCTCTCAAGAATAAGCTCTACTCTGATTAGACAGACACAGAGGTTTCCTTGAAAAACACCTACAACAACGAATACGACTATGGATACAGTTATTCTCAAACTATACGGTCCTCACAAGTTCAAGATACAGAAACACGATTGGTTTCTGCCTGAAATAAATAAGCGTGAGTATAAAGACCTGACACCCAACGAACAAAAGCAACCGCCAGTCCGTAACTACTTACGACGATTTCATCTACAGCCACCCCCACAAGGTAAATACATTCCACAAGTAGATGTACTCGAAACACTTGACCGTGAAAACAAGCAAGTGAAGTATGTGATGATTATCACGTTTTCAGCACCCAAACTACTGTACGGCAACAGTGTGCAAGAGGTGTCACACACTGACTTTGCAAAGGTTGTGTCAGTACTGCAATACACGCTTTCTCAAGCTGGTATTCAGATTGAGAAAAAGAACCTAATGGATGCTCGTGTATCAGCCGTGCATTTCTGTAAAAATGTCTTTCTACCAAAACATATTTTGTTACAGGATGTGCTTGCGGATTTGCAACGAGTAGATATAAACAAAACAGTGGACGTGACCACTAAAGAAACCAAGAACGGTGGTCAAATACTGCACATCTACTCTGGTGTTGTGGAGCGAGTATTCTATGACAAGGTTACTGACGCTATACGCACCAAAAACAAACGTAAAGATAAGGGTCAGATGGATTATGAGCGTACCATCATTGATGAGTATGGTCTGCACGATAATGAGATATTTCGTTACGAATATCGCATCAAAAAGACCCAAACCGTAGAACGCATTATCAATGCGGCTCTAGAACAAAAACCCAAAACATATATCACGTTCAAAGATGTGTTTACAACTGACTTACACCAAAAAGTTCTATTACAGTCGTGGCGTGAGTTGGTGGGTAAGCCAGAAAATCAACTGGCTCTAATGGGTCCAACCGATAACTTCAAAGTGTTACAGCACATTGTAGAGAAAGCTAAAGCCAGCGGTGGTGCTCACAGTATGAACCACGCTTTGATTGCGTATGGACTAACTCAAATCGTTCGTGACCACGGAGCTAAAGAGTTCAAACGTCTGATGTTCAAACACTGGAACCCAAAGCATCCAGAGCGACTGAATAAGAAAATACAGCTAGCATCAGAGCTGACACAAGAACTTCCATACTCAAACGGAGTAGCGTTTGTAGACGGTCAGCTAGAAGAATACCAGCTGATTACTCGCCAATACTTGCACAATCTCTTGGTATAATGGAGACAGTACACTCCGCATCAGTGGAGCAAGACACTACTCTGTCGAGCGATACACTGGATGCTATGGAAGAACTGGGAGATGTGCTCAAGATAATCTTTTTACGAATGAAGCGTGAGGGCTACGCTATGGTAGATAGCAAGATTGTCAAAATAAATGAAAATGAAAATGAGTAAAACACAGTCAGAAAAAGATATCCTGAAAGATGTGGTAAACGGTAAGTACCGTGACTGTTACCTCATTTACAATCGCAAGAGCACTGATGAAGCTGATAACCAGAAAAACTCTATTTCGTATCAGCGAACTGAAAACGCCAGCTTTGCTAAACGAAACAACTTCAAAATAGCTCAAATCACACTCACTGGTTTTTGTACCAGTGGTGTTGTGTCTGAAAAGCACTCTGGTTTCAAAGAAGACGATGAGCTATATATCTCAAATGGAATGGTTCAGTATCGGATTGACCGACCAAAGTTTCAGCAACTACTTCAACATTTGAGTAGAGGGTACTTCAAAGGGATTATATGTCTTTGCTGGGACCGTATCAGTCGTAATAAAGGTGACGATACTATCATCCGTAAGTTGATGCGTAACGGTGTTGATGTGCGATTTGTGTATGCGAACTACGATAAAAGTAGTGCTGGTGAACTGCATATGGATATCGACAGTATGTTCTCACAACACCACTCACGAGTAACGAGTGAGAAAGTAACGTTGAGCACTAAAAATAGCCGTCAGAAAGGCAAGTGTACGTACCGTGCTCCAATCGGGTATCTCAATGAGGGTAGTATGGACCACAAGCCAATAGACCCCGTAAGAGGTCCTATCATTGCTGAAATGTTTGAGTTGTACGCAACTGGTGACTGGAGTTTAGCTGACGTTGCTCGACACGCTATGGAGCAAGGTTTTACGACGGTCCCAATGCGGAGACGACGTAGTAAGGCAGAGATACTCGCCGATGAGAGTGAGAGTACTGAAACGATTGAGAAAGTATCACGTCCTGTCACTGAAAACCACATCAGCCGTATTCTAACGAGCAGATTTTATACTGGTCGGGTAAAAGGACCAGACGGTGATTATATTGAAAGCACCAGTCACGAAGCTCTGGTGAGTGATGAGGTATTCAATCAAGTGCAGTCACTTTTGAGTAAGAAAAAAGTGAGCGTGCACTACACTGAAAAACTCGACCACCCATTGCGTGGTGTTGTTCGCTGTGCGTATTGTGAACGTGTATATACACCGTATGAGAAGAAAGGACATCTATACTTCAATGCTCGATGTATCAAAGGTTGTGAGAATAAAATGAAAAACTGCAACATTGACCAAATCGCTGAAAAAATCAAAGCGTTCATTGAGGGGCTGTATTTCACTGATGATGAGCTTGCTCAACTAGACGCTCGTGCGAGTACAGATATTTCACTACTAGAAGAAAAGCGTCATAAGGAGCTGAATGTTGTAGAACGCAAGAAAAAGAAGATACGAGAAAATATGGCGTACTTGCGGTCTAACCGTTTATCACTACTGCAAAGTGGTGTCTACACTCCAGAAACGTTTATTGTAGAAGAACAGAAACTAGAAGCTGACCTCAAACAACTCAAGACAGATGAAGAAGTATCTGATGAAGCAATGCGAGAAATGGTGAAAGATGTAGTGACACTTTCAGAACTTCTAAAAAACGTTGTGCCCGTTTACGATTTTGCTAATCCACACGAAAAAGAGAAGATTGTGAAAGTTATATTTTCAGAACTCTACATTTCGCAAGATGTGTTGAAATATAAGGTCAAAAAGGGATTTGAAACCTTTGACGACCGTATTTCTGCTATTTGTGACCCTACGGAGAATCGAACTCCGATTTCCAGGATGAGAACCTGGCGTCCTAGCCGTTAGACGATAGGGCCAAATTTGCGAAGCAAATTTGGCCCTAGTTATAGCAAAAAAACGCTAAGTTTGAAAGGAGGGGTAAAACTGTGGAGTGTTAATAATGCTTAATAATAGTGTGTTATTCTTTAAATCATATTAGTAGTTTATAGAATAACCATGGGAATTTTCAGTAAATTGTTTGGTAAGAAGGACGAAGATACGTCTGGGGTAACTGCAGAGATGGCCGAAGTACCAGCAGTTGAGGCGCCTAATACAGAACCAGTGTCTACACCAGAGGTAGCAACTGATTCAGTTGCAGGAGGGGAGGAAGTAGAAAAAGCAGTATAGTTGAAAGTTTAAACTTAAAACTAAAAAACTAAGTCTTTCCAGACTTAGTTTTTTGTTCGCATGGTTTCTTTAACATCAAAGCGCGGATTCACCTTTTTGCCAGGGTTAAATATGTCATCTGGGTCAAACAGGGCTTCGGTTTTACTGAATAGGGCCAGCATCTTCTTGGTGAACATTTTATTGAGGTGTGGCGTACGAATAATCCCATCATTGTGTTCACCACAGATATTTCCGTCATACTTTACAGCGGTTGCAAAGAACTTCTCAGCCATCTTTTCGACGAGCTTTGGAGTAGTTTTGTTAGTAAAATCTAGTAAAGGATAGAAATGGAAGTGTCCATTACCTCCATGACCATGAACTGCTGCTGTGACTTTGTATTCCTTAAGTAGACTTTTAATTTGAGTGAAAAACCTTGGAATATTTTCTGGTGGTACTGTCATATCTTCAAGAAAAGCAGCCGGGCGCTTGGTAGTGTCTTGGAATTTTGAGAGGGTGTAACTACCGCGTCGAACTTGCCAGAACATCTCGGTTTCTATTGGGTTGGTTACCACACGCGGCTTCACGCCATTAGCGGATATTTTTTGGGCAATTTCAAGGGCGGGAGTTTGCTTGGTGGTTTCTTCATCTAATGTTACCAGTACCGTGAATTCCGGAGTGCGTCTTCGATAGCGTACATGATAAGTGGTGTACATAGAGAACATCACTTTGTAGTAATCTTTTTTATCTAAGCGGTCTTTAAAAAAAGATGGATTTTTTAAAGCTAGGTCAAAAGTTAGCGCATCGAATAGTTCTACGTTGATTGGATTGTATTTCAAAGTTTTTACGATAGCCTCTCCGGCGTCTTCGACACTAAATATTGGTAGTACCAACAAAGTAGTGTTTTTTGGTATATGAATTGCTCGCATTGTAATGTTGGTGATGATACCAACGGTTCCTTGGCTACCAGAAATAAGACGAGTAAGGTCAAATGTTCCTTCACCTTTTTTAAATTTATTTACACCTTGTGGCATAACACTCCAGAGTGGATAGCCAGCACTATTTTTCTTGGTGTCGGGAATGTTTTTCTTAATCTCTTTTTCATTCTTCGAGATTAGTTCGAACACCTCTTTCGCAATACGGGCATGTTCGTGATCTTGCTTAATTAAGCTTTTAAATTCCCGGTAGCTAATGGGTTTTATGGTGTAAGTGTGACCGTCGTGTAGTACAACATCGAGTGCTTCCACCCAGTCAGCACAGTGTCCATGACGTAAGGAGTCAGGTCCGGCCGCGTTGTTGGCAATCGAACCACCGATACTACAAATGTCTTTAGATGCTGGGTAGGGAGGCAGATAAGCTTTGTGAGTTTTAAGTTTTTTCTCAATATCTCGCCACATGGCACCTGGTTCACAGGTGAAAGTTATTTTATCTTTTTTCTCTACAATATCGCCAATTTTATTTAAATGAGCACAGACATCGATTATGATTGAGTCAGTTAACGAGCCGCCTGACAAACCAGTGCCGGCTGCTCTCGGGGTCAGTGAGAGGGAGGCGAAACGTTTAGTTTCTTCAGCGATTACTTTAGTGGCAATTTCTACATCGTGGCGGTTCTTGGGCTGGATTACTACCTGTGGACGTATCGAGAAAATACTTTCATCAGTACTGTACGCGTCTAAAAGTTCCTTTCGGCTAGAGATACCGCCACGAAAGCCAGCATCTCGTAACATCTTTTCAATTAGTAAGTGGGCTAATGGGTTGCGTTTAATTGTCCCAGTAGCCTTTATTTTCTTAGCGGTGCGAGCGATTTGTGCCACGTTAGTTTTTTGACGTGACGAAGCTGACTCTTTGTGCTCAGTTTTTTTTCTTGTGGCGGCTTTTTTGGTGCGAGTAGTTTTGGTGATTGTTTTAGATGTCACACGTTTACTCGCGCGCTTTTTAGTAGCGACTGAAGAACTTCCCATATTATCTAAAGTATACATGCTGTTTAGTTTTTCTTAAGGTGATTTTTTCACAGGTATAATTAACTCAAACTCAAGGCCGGGTCTGATTGGTGGGTAATTAAAATAATTATGGGCACCAAGTGTCATATAATATAAATATGAAAGTTGTTGTAGCGGGAGCTGGAGACTTAGGGACTTACCTCATTGATAAATTAACTGAACAAAAACACTCAGTCAGTGTGATAGATAGTAATCGTGATTTGTTAGATAGATTATCGCGGCGGTATGACGTATCCACTCTTCGTGGTAACGTGTTGGCTTACGATAATCTCAACTCAGTAAAAATTAATGAAACTGATTTATTTATTGCGGTTACCTCATCTGAAGAATTAAATTTAATGTCGGCGATTTTGGCGAAGCGGATGGGGGTGGTTAGAACCGTTGCGCGTGTTCGTCATGCTAAGTTGGTCAAACATGATGATGTCTTTAAGTTTAATGATTTAGGGATTGATGAAGTAATTTCTCCCGATTCGCTGGTGGCGGACGAAATTGAGATGTTGCTAGACCGTCAAGCTTTTTCTGATTTGATAGAGTTTGAGCACGGTAAATACTTTGTAACAGGATTACAAACAACAGAGAAAGACCGTTTTATTGGCAAGACTTTGAGCACTCTCACTCCTAGCAATCCAGACGCTTTTATACCGTTCGCTCTTATGCGTGACACAAAAACATATTTGGTGTCGGCAGATATGAAAATTGAGTCTGGGGATCAGCTCTATTTTATTTCTCAACAGCGTGGTTTGAGCACTCTGGCAAGAATGGGGGGCGCTAGACATGCTAGTTCACGACGGGTGATGATATTGGGTGGTAGTCGAGCCGGTATAGAAACTGCTCGTCGTCTAACAGAAAATGGTTATCAAGTGACTATTATTGAACGGAACCAAGGTTTTGCAAATGACTTAGCTGAGTATTTGCCAGAAGTTCTGGTGGTCAATGGTGACTCTCGAGAAGTGTGGTTATTGGAAGAGCATGACATCGAAGGGATGCAGGCAGTGGTTGCAGCTACTGGTAATCCAGAGCATAACCTATTAGCTTGTTTGGCAGCTAAGAAATACAATGTCCCATATACAGTAGCCTTGGTGCAGGATGTGTATCATTCACAAACTGCTCATACTTTTGGAGTCGATGCTTTGGTAAACAAAAAATTAATTGCAGCCGACTACATTATGCGACACGTCAAGAAAAGTAGTGTCTTAGGGGTTGCTACCATATCTGGTCTTGATATGGAAGTAAATGAATTTCTAGTTAAGGAAAACTCTCTCCTAGCTAACGACTCACCGTTTATGCTGTCGGCGGTGAAGGAGACAAAAATTGTAATCGGGGCTGTAATACGAGACAACCAGCCACTGCATCTATCAGATAATCTTTTACTTAAACCAAATGATAAGCTGATTGCAGCTTGTCATCGTGATTTGCTTGATTATCTCCAGAAACTTTTTTAAGTATGGCTCTTAACTTTAGGTCAATTCTAAAAATCTTTGGTGTATTGCTTTGTTTAGAAGCAGCTTTGCTGACAGTACCGTTACTGTACGCACTTCTTAGTCATGATGGGGAGGCTGGAGCTTTTCTGGTTAGTATCTTCATTTTGTTATCGTTGGCTGCTCCTTTGTGGCTTTTAAATCGTTCACACCAAAAAGTTCAAAGAAGGGATATATATTTAATCGTCGCTGGAGGATGGGTTTTGCTGTCCTTACTAGGTATGCTTCCATATATTTTTGGCGGGGCCGGGCTGTCGATGGCGGATGCTTTTTTTGAGACAGTATCTGGTTTTACTACTACGGGTGCATCGGTTATTCCAGACATTGAATCTATTTCACCAAGTTTGTTACTCTGGCGAAGCTTAACTCAGTGGGTTGGTGGTATGGGAATTATTGTCTTAATGGTAGCCGTGATGCCGATATTTGGGATTGGGGGCATGCAATTGTTTTCAGCTGAATCTCCTGGGGTATATATCGACAAACTAAGACCACGAATTAAAGAAACAGCGCTGATTATGTGGGTAGTATATTTATCTCTCACTGCGATGGCTTTTGGAGCTTTGCTAGTTTCGGGGCTGTCAGTTTTTGATGCTATCAATCATGCGATGACCACACTAGCTACTGGTGGTTTTTCTACCAAGTCAGCTAGCGCAGCGGCTTTTCCGCCGGCGGCTCAGTACACTCTTGCTTTATTTATGTTTTTGGCCGCTACCAACTTCGCGTTGTTGTATGCCGGCTTAAAAGGCAATTTGAGAGTCTTCTGGAAACATGAGGAGTTTCGTTTTTTTGTACGTTGTGTACTGGTAGCGGTTTCGTTTGTCACCGCCTATTTGTTTTTTGCTAGTGAATCCCTTGAAGCGGCTTTTAGACACTCTTTATTTCAAGTTGTTTCAATTGTTACCACAACTGGCTTGGTGACTGATGATTACACTTTATGGCATGCACCAGTCGTATATTTGATGTTTTTATTGATGTTTGTTGGTGGTATGACAGGTTCTACTGCAGGCGGAATCAAAGTAATGCGGCATGCTGTCTTACTGAAGAGTGCTTTTTTGGAGTTAAAGAAGCAGTTGTACCCTGACGCTGTCTTACCACTACGCTTTAATAAAGTGCGGGTAAATGATTCAATTCTATACAAAGTGCTGTCATTTGTGATGCTTTATATTTTGATTGCTGTTTTCGCATCGGTGGTGTTGATGGTTAGTGGTATATCAGTCACGACGTCTGTCGGTGCTGTGGTGACTACTTTAGGTAACATTGGGCCAGGTTTTGGAGCGGTTGGACCGGCTTCTACGTTTGTTGATTTACCTTCACTGGCCAAGGTATTTTTGTCGTTTTTGATGATTCTCGGTCGTTTAGAATTATTTACGGTTCTCATATTACTGACGCCATATTACTGGCAACGTTCTTAGCGAGTGGTTGTTTTAGTTGTGTGGTATTCTTACCGCTATGACACAAGAGCGAGCGCTGGATATTTTGAAAACGGGAGCCAATGTATTTTTGACCGGAGAACCGGGAGCAGGAAAGACTTACGTGATAAATAAATATATTGCGTGGCTAGAAGCGGCTGGTCTTAATGTGGCGGTCACAGCTTCAACCGGTATCGCAGCTACACACATCGGCGGTATGACGATTCATTCATGGAGTGGTTTTGGAATAAAAGGCTCATTGACGCCACAAGACTTAGATCAAATCATCAGTCGAGAACGGATTGTTAAGCGAGTGAAGTCAACGCACGTGTTAGTAATAGATGAAATTTCTATGCTTGATGGTCGTGGACTGGATATGGTCGACCAAATTTTACGGACAATTCGGCAGAGTGCCGAGCCCTTTGGTGGTATTCAAGTCGTTTGTATCGGCGACTTTTTTCAGTTACCACCGGTTACTCGAGCGGGGGATATTTTAGTTTACGCCTTTGAAAGCAAGGCTTGGCAGGCAATGAAACCACTTATCTGCTATATCACTGAACAGTATCGACAAGACGATGAAATGCTATTGGGTCTCCTAGGTTCGATTCGACGAAATGAAATTGAGGAAGAACACTACACACTACTTAATGAACAAAAAGAAATTGCTTATGAGCAAATTGAGCCGACGCGTTTATATACACATAATGCTGACGTCGATGCGGTCAATTCTGCTAAGTTGGCTGAATTACCCGGTAAGACTTACCAGTTCCAGATGCAAGGGAAGGGTCGGAAACCTTTGATTGAAGGTCTGGTGAAAAATTGTCTGTCGCCCGAAATGTTGATTCTTAAAGAAGACGCCATGGTCATGTGCACCAAGAACAATTTTGAGGCTGGTTATGTAAATGGTACGTTGGGTCGAGTGGTGCGTTTTGATGAAGGCTATCCAGTGATTGAGACCTTGGCAGGAAAGGAAATTTTAATTAAATCAACGACTTGGGAAATGGCTGAAGACGGCAAAGTGTTGGCTACCATTGAGCAACTCCCGTTACGTCTAGCTTGGGCTATTACGGTACATAAAAGCCAGGGTATGTCGCTTGATGCGGCTGAAGTAGATTTGTCAAAAGCTTTTGTCTACGGACAAGGTTACGTGGCGTTGTCACGAGTACGTTCACTTGAGGGACTAAAGGTGCTAGGAATGCACCCTAATGCCTTGCAGGTCGACCCAAAGGTGGTGATGCAAGATGTTAAGTTTCATAAGGAGGCAGAAGATGTTGAAGATGCATTTATTGCCATGGAAGACAAGGAGGTGCTTGAGATGCACGAACGGTTTGTGGTGGCACACGGCGGAAAGGTGCCGAGCGATGATGAGGTTGGGGTGGTGAAGAGTGGAACGGAACGGGTGCAAGCGGAAAGTACTTATGTCGTTACCAAAAGCTTAGTGCTTGAAGGTAGAGGTATTCGCGATATCGCTGAAACGCGCGGTCTGACTGATACTACTATTTGGACTCATATTGAAAGACTGGTCGACGATAAAGAACTAAACGCTGAACAAATTAAACACTTAGAACCAACTGATATTGATTGGAACTTAGCCAGACAAACTCTAGACTCAGCCATGGACAAACACGGCACCGAAAAACTCAAACCAATTTATGAGGAAGCCAAAGAGGAGTATGACTATATTTTGGTTCGGTTGGCGAGGATGCAGTATAAACTCGAGCAAAGGGAGGTGGTTTACTGATTATGTTTCGGTTTCGGAGAAGAAAGGTGCGGCGGCGTAGCCGCCGCACCAGTAGTGTCACTAAGCACTATGTAGAGCATAAGGAAGAGGCGCGCGAGCTGACGCTCGCGCGCCTAGCGCACTTCAATCAACACTACGGCCTTAAGTGGAATCGGGTGGCGATTCGCAATCAACGACGTTGTTGGGGGAGTTGCACTTCGCTTAAGAATTTAAATTTTAACTACAAACTTATTTTGCTTCCGCCACACCTAGCGGATTACATAATCGTTCATGAGTTGTGTCACCTAAAAGAACTCAATCATGGCAAAGCGTTTTGGGATTTGGTGGAGGAGACTATTCCAGATTACAAAGAGCGAGTTGCGCAGATAAAAGCTATTGATAAATTAGGTCATTCAATACAAGTATTAGAAAAAATATCGATTGAGTACGAGAAAGCGGCAAAATCCTAAGTAAAAATCTTATCATATATGATAAGATTTTTACTTAGGATTTTGCCGCGTAACTCCGAACTTTCTAATAATTTCGTTTATTATCCTTAGCGTGCCAAAGTGTTAGTGAAGCCAAAGTTCGATGCGGAGACAAGTTCTCTACAGTGGTGCGAATCTTGCGGTTCCAGTGCTTCTTGTAGTTGTAGTTTTGATACAAGCTCTGTTTTAGACCAAAGTCACCAAACGAAAACACATCAGGTCGAGCCAGTGAAAATATCAAAAACATTTCGGCCGTCCAGCGACCGATGCCGGGTAGTCGAATGAGTTCAGTAATAATTTCCTCGTCTTCCATTTGAACAAAATTCCTGTAAGAAATTTTGTTCCACAACTCAGCCGAATTCTTTATGTAGTTTGTTTTCTGTTCTGATAATCCGCAAGCTTTTAGTTTGGTTAAATCAACTTCGAGAACTTTCTCAGGAGTTATTTCAGATAACAGCTCCTTGATTCGAGTAAAAATTAAATGGGCTGCTCTGGTGTTTATTTGTTGACTCACTATGGAGCTAACTATTGAATCAAAATACTCATTTTGAAGTTTTGGTTTAGGTAGGGAGATCGGATTATTTGATTTTAGAGCTACTTTTAATAGCTGATACATGAGAAAATCAGTTTTTTTGAAATATTTAAGAGCGGCAACAGTATCAATAGTAGATTTATTCATCAGCTAATTTTAACGAATATGGATTTTTTTAGCAGCTTATTTCTGTCTATCGCAACGTTTTTTGGTTTAGTACAAGCTGAACCAGAGGTGACGTCAGTAGCAGCCGAGTCAGAAATTATTATGGAAGATAATACCAAGACTGCCCTAGAAGAGACTAACATTGACACGACTACTAATGAAACATATATGAAAGATGATCATAAAGAAACACTAGATAGCGAAGAGGAGAATATAAGTGAAATGAAAGAAACAGAAAACTTAGAGACAGAGACTAAGGTTGTAAGTAAGATTGCCTCCAATCCGGAAGTTAGAACTATGATTGTAGCTGGTGGTTGTTTTTGGTGTGTGGAAGCCGACCTAGAGAAAATTAACGGAGTGATTGAAGTAGTGTCTGGCTACTCCGGTGGCACAACCAAAAACCCAACCTATGAGGATTACGGTAAGGGTGGACATCGAGAAGTGGTGGAGGTGACTTACGATGCCAACCAAGTCTCCTTTGAGGATATCTTGATAGTCGCCATGAAGACAACTGACCCAACTGATGATGATGGAACTTTCCACGACCGAGGTGATAAATATTCTCCAGCTTTCTATTATGAAAACGAAGAACAACGACAAATCATTGAAAACTTAATTAAAGAAGTAAATCAGTACGGGCCTTACGATAAGCCATTAGCTATTGATGTCGAAGAACGAGCCACGTTTTGGCCAGCGGAAGAATATCACCAAGATTACTATAAAGGCACTTTATCTCAATTGAAATATAAATATTATCGGAATGCCTCTGGTCGTGATGATTTAATTCTTAAATATTGGGGAGTGAATGACCATAGTTCTGAATTGCCATGGCGCAATCAAGAAGTTAGCAATGTTAATGAAGGAGAATATATGTGGAGTAACTATAAAAAACCCAGCGATGAAATACTAAAAAACCAACTAGATGATTTGGCTTATAAGGTAACCCAAGATGAAGGTACCGAGCGTTCTGGTACTAGTCCACTTGATAAAAATTGGGAAGCAGGTATTTATGTTGATGTTTTGTCTGGTGAGCCTCTTTATTCATCGAAAGACAAGTTTGATTCAGGTACTGGCTGGCCATCTTTCGTGAGACCAATTACCCCAGGAGCAGTCACTGAACATGAAGATAAAAAACTCTTTACTACCCGTACCGAAATTCGTTCTGCCATTGCGGATAACCATCTCGGTCACGTTTTTGATGACGGTCCAAAAGAACAGACTGGCTTGCGCTACTGTATGAACGGAGCTGCGTTACGATTTATCCCGAAAGACCAGATGGAAGCAGAGGGGTATGGTGATTTTATTAAAT
>JAGQMC010000015.1 GCA_020428815.1 Candidatus Kaiserbacteria bacterium | reverse complement strand
CCCTTAAGCAGCTTCTTCGCCTCCCTCAGCTGGAGTTTCTTCCGCTGGCGCAGCTGAAGCAGCTTCGCCGGTTACCTTAGAAACATTTGCTGCAGCAGGACCTTTAGGACCTTCTTCTACATCAAAAGTAACCATATCACCTTCGTTTAGATCGTCAAAAGATGTCCCTTCAGCTACTGCTGAAGCATGGAAAAATACATCCTTTTCTCCTTCTTCTGGCTTGATAAAACCGTAACCTTCGTCACGCTTTCGCACTACTGAACCTTTCATATATATGTAAGTATTTATTTTTTAAACTTTTCTACAAAACTTCACTTCAACTTCTTCGTCTTCACAAAAATGGAGCAGCTTCGTTTCGTTAAGGCAATTAAAGCATATATATTAATAAAAACAAGGTATTTTTAATTAAAATTGCCCGCATCCACTTGGGGCGGGCAATGAGACTGGAGAGTTTAACAGTCTGAGAAAAAATCATTTAACCAATCATTTCGCCAGGCTGACATATAGGCACTCTGATTTTTCTTTTGGAACTCACCCCTTCTTGAGTACTTCGAGGCTTCCCCCTTAGTTTTTTCGTAGGTCCATTTTAGGTTAGGGGGAGACTTAGGCTTTGCTTTTGGAAGTCCAAACTCCTCCAGCCATCCTTCAGCAAGGGCTTTATGGTAAGCACCGGAGCAATTTTTTGAAAAATCAGTTCTAGTTTTGTACTTTTTTGCCTCCTCCTTGGTCCTTGTATAGGTCCATTTTATATTGACCTTAGGTGGGGCAGGTTTAAGTCCCAACTCTTTCAACCAACCATTTCGGTGGGCAATTTTGTAAGCAGAGTGATAATCTCTGCGGAAATCTCTTAAAAATGTGTATTTTGCGGCCACTCTCTTTATTGCAGGTAGTGACCATTTTGGACAATGGTTTTTCATAACTACCTCCAAGATTGTTAATGGACAAGACAACCTAGGATTTTATAGCACATTTAAAACTTTTGTGAATATTTAGCAGTTACTGTAGACTGAGCAGTATGAAAATCTACTCATGGAACGTAAATGGCATCAGAGCAGTGCAGAAAAAGGGTTTATTAGAGCCATTTTTTGACAAGCATGACCCAGATGTTTTCTGTCTTCAAGAAACTAAAGCTAATCACGACCAAATTGACTTTGATTGGCCTCAATATGAGGAATATTGGTGTTCAGCTGAACGAAAAGGCTATTCTGGTACCGCTATTTTCACCAAATATAGTCCAGATAACGTTATAAATGGTCTTCCAGAGGATATTGTCGAAAAATATCAGCTGGCTGACCAATATGGTGATACCACCAAGGAAGGACGAGTGATTACAGCTGAGTTTGCGCCTTTTTATATTTCTACTGTTTATACTCCCAACGCCAAAGACGATTTATCTCGTATTCCAATGCGACAAAATTGGGATCCGGCTTACCTCGAGTATATGAAGCGGCTAGCCAAAGACAAACCAGTCATTTTTTGTGGTGACTTCAATGTGGCACATAACGAAATTGATCTGGCTCGCCCTAAACCTAATGAAGGTAAAAAAGGTTTTACTCGCGAAGAACGTGAGGGGTTTGACGCTATGCTAAAAAGTGGCTTTGTCGATACTCTGCGTCACCTTAACCCAGACACTCCAGGACTATATACTTGGTGGAGTCACTGGGGTGGCGCCCGTGAAAGGAACGTAGGCTGGCGGATTGATTACGTCATGTTGACAGATAATCTGTTGCCTGTGCTCAAGAGTGCCAAAATTCACCCAGAGGTAATGGGAAGCGACCACTGTCCGGTTTCTATTGAAATTAACGTTGATTTATAAAGCTGCAATGGTTACCTAAAATTTTGCTGCAACAACACGAAACTCAATTTTGTCAAACAAAATCTATAAAGGACAGTTATCCCCAATACTGTCCTTTACCCTGTCTTTTACAAGGTGTATATTATTGGCAGGCCCAGAAAGGGCGAGCAGTCACTTCAGAGAGTAGTGCATAGGAGCTTCAGCTCCTCTCCACTCCCCTCTGAAGTAACCCTTAAAGAGATCTTCCAAAATCACAATTGAGTATTACCTCCAAGAATCATTTTGATTCTTACTCAAACAAAAACGTTCACATCCCACCCTATTTAGAAAGTCAACAGATTAAGTAAATCACTTTACTAAATCAAACAAGTTAACTTTCAAAAACGTAGAGCTTCGGAACAGGTTAGTTCATCAGGAACGCCAACTAGGATTACCATAATCCACAAAAACAAGCTCTTTAAATTCAAGGCCTGAAGATACCGGCTGCCAATCTATCCACCACACCACCACATGGATTGGCTCCCGATACCTTCAGGCCTTTTTTTTGTTTGAACAAACGAGCCACTTGTGGCGACTATAAGGTGAATTGATTTCGGAGAAATCAAGAGAGGATACCCTGGGGTATTGTGAAAATATGCAGGCGCTTAGCATATTTTGACCCCCAAGGGAGAAATAGGCTGTAGCGAGCTGCAAAGGAACGCTCTAAATTTGTGCACCTTCCTCAATATTGCTCCCTTGTAGCGCCTTTACTCAATACCGTAAAAAAGGCTCTGTTGAGCCGTTTTATACTGTTTTGTAAAATCTAAAATAAAAAAGCGGCCAAGGTGGCCGCCGGTGCCGGTAGGTCTCCTGAACTTTCGTCCACTGTAGGCGCGCAATCGTGCCTCGTTGTTCAACTTTCGTCTACTCCTACCGAATATACAAATATTATAAGAAAACATTCTACAAAACAAGCAGAACTAGCCCACTTTATGCTCCCGGGCTATATTTTTAAGGGCTTTTTCTTCTTCCTCAGCTTGTTTTTGCTTGCCGGCTTCCGCCATTTGCGCCAATTTCTCTTCCGGGATCTCTAATAGTTCCAGAGCGCGCTTTTCCATATAATCCTCGGTATTTTTGCCGGCGTCTTCTAGCGCTTCCTCCAAAAGAGCGTGTAAAATATAGCCAAGTCGGCGTCCTGGCCGTTCGTCGCTGAGTTCCATGATGCGATCCCCATTAATCTTGAGCATTTTTACCGAAATTGGGTCACGTAGCGCTTCATCAACCATCGCTTTGTACTTACGAAAGCGAAATGGTTGCTCTTTTGGTCTGCCCATACCAATTCGGTCACATACTCTAAGGTTTAACAGGTTTTCAATGTTATTCTCCCCCACTCTGGTGATAGTTCGACGCACCGCTGACAGGCTTATCTCGTCAGGGTCAGCAAAAAACATGTGCCAGCGCACCAAAGCCACCACTTCCTCAGTCAAATCTCGTGGTAAGCGTAATCTCTCCATGATTTTCTTGGTCATCTTGGCTCCCACCACTTCATGACCAAAAAAGGTGTATTGCTTGTTCTTGCCACCAGTTCGTCTAGTTTGTGGCTTGGCAATATCATGAAATAGACCAGCTAAGCGCATCGCCAGGGAGTAATTTTTATCTGCCGCTGCTTGCATGGTGCGTAAAAGATGCTCATAAACATCGTATTTGTGGATACCTCCCTGCTCCACTCCCATACAGATAATTAGTTCTGGAATGAATTGCTCCAGCAGGCCAAGTTTCTCCATGAAAACGATTCCCTGCATTGGTGTATCAGATTCGATGGTTCTGATGAACTCCCCAGCTACTCGTTCTATAGAAATACGCTTTAAAAGCTGATTGTTATTCTGAATAGCTACCATGGTCTGACTATCAATGACAAAATCTAACTGAGCTGACAGACGGACTGCTCGCATCATTCTGAGGGCATCCTCAGCAAAACGTTCGTTAGGATCACCAACTGTGGCTAAACGATGTGCTTTTAGGTCGTCTAGCCCGGCAAAATTATCAATCAGTTCTTCGGTAGTAATCCGGTACGCCAAGGCATTGACTGTAAAATCGCGTCTTTTTAGATCTTCCTCAAGCGAAACACCAAAAGTCACTTTGTCGGGTCTTCTGGCATCACTGTAACCACTTTCAGTGCGGTATGGAGTAACTTCGATTACTTTAAGGGTCTCATATTCGGAGTCAGTTTTTATGCCTATCGTTCCGTAATCATTGTTAGCGTAATGGTCGGGGAAGATTTCCTGAATATCTTCTGGTTTAGCATTGGTGGTAAAGTCCCAATCTTTAGGGGTTTTGCCAAGGAGTAGGTCACGGGTACAGCCGCCCACTAAATAAGCCTCAAAACCAGCTTTTTCAAGCCATTCAGCCACTTGGCGGACTTCTATTGGAATGTCTGCAGGTTTTATCATGTAGTGATATTCTAGCAGAAATCGGCCAATAATGGCCGATTTCTATACTGTGCACCCGGAGGGACTCGGTCACAAGTTCAAATCAAAGATTTGACTCGCGACCCCACCTCCCTCGCAAGGTCAGTCCGGTCTTCGAGTTTGCTCCCAGCAGTGCAAAACCATAACAAAAAACCGGCAGAAGCCGGCCTTTTGTCATGGTGCACCCGGAGGGACTCGAACCCCCAACGACTGATCCGAAGTCAGTAATGATATCCATTTCACCACGGGTGCAAATGAGTAAGCAAAAGGAAGTTTATTTACTTTTGTCTTACGAATGCAGCGCTTGTCAAGTTTTGCTTTCAGGGTACGAATATTTTTCGTTTCTACAAACGTGCCACATAATACGATATAAATCCTTGTTTTGCAATGAGAATAAATTAATATCCGTATTTGTTATAATATTAGAATCATGCTCAATGCTTTGCCAAAAAGAACAATATTGAACATATTGCTTTACTGGTTAGTTGTTTTGCCAATAATAGATTTGGTTATTGATGAATATCTTTTTTCCTTGGTTCTTTTTTGGGAACTTGATTTTATTATCGTGGCGTCACTATATCCATTCTTGCTGTCGGGTATAACAGTAGCACCAATCATATTTGTCGTTTTTAAGTACCGTATTTTGAGACGTAACCTGGGTTCATTGAGAATGATTGGACGTATTTTACTGATAGTTCTTATTTGTTTTTTTGTGTCCGTTTTAGTAGGTTTACTCAACAGTATTTATATCAGCTTAATAAACAGTTCAGTCAATACTTTACAGCCAATTGATCGAAGCTGTAGTGTTGATAGTGACTGTAAGATGAAACAAGTCAATTGTTCACCATGTAGCTTCAGCTCAAAAGGGGATGCTGTTAATGTTTTTTATCAGACTTATTGTCCAATGGAGGTTAATAGCGTATGCCCCATGGCATTGCCTGATTGGTATATTAACTACCGGGCAGTATGTGAAAATAGTCAGTGTGTTAAGGTTGAATCAAACTCATTACCAAGAGTAAAAGGTATCTAGTCAAAAATATGGAACTCTCAGAACGCGCTATACAAACTTTCGAAAAAGAGAATTTTGACCATATTTACGAACATCAAGATCCTGCTGGTACGGTGTACCCAGAACATTCCCATGCCAGCAAACACTCTATTTTTGTAACGGACGGCTCAGTTACTTTTGACATAGGCGGTCAAAAAAGGGTAATCACTGCTCCACTTCGTTTTGATATACCAGCTAATACTCCGCACTCGGCTGTGGTTGGTCCTCAAGGCTGGATTGCGATTATTGCTGAGATGGAGAATTAATTTAAATATCCTTATAAAACAACACTTTTTTATCTGGATCTGCGCTGTATTTTCTGACCTCCTTAGTGTTTTGCAGGTCATTTTTAGCAAAAAAACTGCTTGCATTATCTGCACTACGACCACCAGCCATGTGTCGTCTAATTACGTTTTCTTTCATAGCTTCCTCATCTCCTTCCACATACAGATTGAATGAGCTGTAGGTACTGACTTTTGACCAATCGGGTCGGTCTAGCAATAGCCACTGCCCTTCAAGCAGTAAGAGCACATCTTTACCGGCGACGCTCAGACTATCTGGTACAGGATTATGCTCTTCTCGAGAATAGTAGGGAAAGGTGACTTTTTGACCATTAATAAATTTCTCCAATTTACTCAGGAGTAAGGATAAGTCGTAAGTGTCGTATCGTCCTTTGTGGTCAAGTAATTCTTGCGCAATTAATTCTTCGTTTGAGTAATGAAACGCATCTAAACCAACGTTTAGAAAGATAAAAGAGGCTTCTTGAGAATAAATATAGTTAAGAATGGCTGACACTACTGACTTGCCCGAACCAGGCGGTCCACTAAGTGTAAATACTTGCCTACCCTTTCCCAATTCAAAGTATTTACTAGATAGTTCGTCAGCTAGTTTGTGGTAATAGGTCGACTGTTTATCACTAAGGTTAGAGATATCAACCATTTGCTCTGTGACATTTATTTCTTCCGGTAGTTGCATACATATAAAGTGTACCAGAAATGTTAATTAGTTAAATCGAACATATACAAATAGTATATAATATACAAATTATATGGTTCGAAATAAAGAAAAATACCAACAAGCCATTGGTTTGCGGAAGCGAGGCTTTACTTTGGTTGAGATTGCCAAATACTGCGATATTTCTAAGTCTACCGCTTCAAAATGGTTAAAAAACAAGCTTTTTTCAGAGTCAGTTACTAAACAAAACAAACGTCGGGCTGGACTTGAAAACGTTAAAAGACTCAAGTTGATTAATAAGGCCAAGTTAAACGAAAGAAGACAACGCTACCTTGATGCTGAACGTTCAGCTAAAATAGAGTTTAAGAACTACCAATCAAACCCAATCTTTTTACCCGCTCTCACCGCGTACCTAGCGTCTGGAGATGTTAAGAGTGAGAGAGACATACGTTTCAGCCACGTGTCACCAGAATTACATCGCCTGATTATTAAGTTCTGTATAAATTTTTTGGGTATTGATAAAGAAAAGATTCATCTATGGCTTCATCTTTATGGTTCAATGTCAGAGGAAAAAAGTATGAAAAAATGGTCAAAAATAACTACCATTCCCTACTCCCAGTTTTACAAGAATCAATTTATTAACAATAATGCGGCAAAAGTATTGCATGATGGAGTTGGAAATACTATAATCTGCAACACTTACCACAAGCGAAAGCTTAAAGTCTGGCTAAATTTAGCAATCAAGAAGTGGTAAACAAAATTAACAGTACGCGGCCATGGTTAAGTGGTATAACGGGTCCTTGCCAAGGATCAGTCGGGGTTTCGATTACCCCTGGCCGCACAAGAAATTCCTTTTTGGAATTTTTGTTAGGTCAGGAGAAAGGTGCCTGCGCACCTTTCGGGGTAATCGAAACCGCCGGAGCTATGTTTTTTCTTATTTTTCTAAAGAAAAAACAAGCGAGGCGTGACCCGCGACTCTTAATGAGCGTAGCGAATTTAGAGATCGTCAGGTTTCGATTACCCCTGGCCGCACACAATAGAGACTGAAAATTACACGTGAAAAGCACCTGCAAAACAGGTGCTTTTCACATGTCTATAACTGTGGAAAACTCTGGGGATAGGTGGATAAAGGACAATCCACAACTCTATTTGCCAAGTGTCCTTTATGATATACTGCTTAACATAAGGATGTTTAGCAACCGTACCTAATATATGTTTCACGTGGAACATATACAAATAGTTACACATGAAACAGACGGAAAAAAGGGGAAAAAGAAATAAAATTGGAGGAATTGGTGAAGAAATTGCTGTAAGATACCTGAAAAACCAAGGATTCACAGTATTAGAGCAAAATTACTTAAAAAAGTGGGGTGAAATTGATATTGTTGCACATGAAACCCTCAAAAACACAAAGATCGTTCGGTTTATTGAAGTTAAAACGGTTTCATATGAAACTAAAATGGACTTACAAATTGCTATTTCACGTGGAACCCACAGACCAGAGGAGAATGTTCACTACGCAAAGATACAGAGACTGAATAGAGCGATAGAAAGTTGGATGATGGAAAAGGGTTATGATGGTGAGTGGGAAATTGATGTTATTGCTGTTAGGGTAGTTCCACGTGAAAAATACGCAACTGTTAGATACATTAAGAATGTTATTTTTGGCTAAGGGTTCCATGTGTAACAATAAAAGTTTCACGTGAAACGTATAAGCCTTTTGGGCACTATTTAATTGATTTTATGAGTCTTTGGTGATAATTGGGTGCTTAAAAAGCAAAATGGTCAGACTTAATTAGTCTGACCATTTTGCTTTTAGTCGGGGAGCCGGGAATCGATCCTTACAGGATCAGTACAGGTTGTCGATATTTTGTTCGCAAGCTCCAAAATATCTGACTAACCTTTTCGATCCCCGCCACAAAACGTAAATTGACCAGACATAAAGCCTGGCCAACTTACATTTTGTCGGGGAGCCGGGAATCGAACCCGGGCCGCACGGTCCCAAACCGTGTACACTACCATTATGCTACACCCCGAGACAGTGAGAGTCGCAGACTGCTTTGTTTGAAAAACTTGTGGGCAGAAAATCAAAGCTTACTTTTATTTTCTGCCCACAATTTTTTCAATGCAAGCTTCGCTTGCGGCAGTCTATGACCGAACGTCGATGGGGTGAAAGCTTTGCTTACAACCCGACGCCACTGGTCGGATTCAGTCACTATACGTAACCAAAGTCCGCAAAATATAACATCTCTTCAAAAAAAATGCGAGTGCCTATCCTGTTCTTAGTAATGTTATACTAGTAATCACTTTAGTATGATAATTCACTATTTTCGAACAGTTAAAGATACTGAATTAAAGATTATCCCAGCGCAGAGAAACGGGGTGTGGGTACATGCAGAATCGCCAACTGAAAAAGAGGTAAGGGAGTTAGTAGAAAACCTTGGTTTAGATGAAAATATTCTGGAAGACGCGAAAGATTTTTTTGAAGTGCCGCGTTTAGAAAAAGCAGAAGGGAAAACTTACTTTTTTACACGTTACCCGTACAACGAGCAGACAGAGGATATTGATACTGCACCACTTTTGATTGTGGTAGGTGAAGCCTTTGTTTTGACTATGGTAATGCGTGAAATCCCTCAGTTTGAATCTATTTTTAATGGTAAAACAACAGTTTATACTACTCAAAAAACGAAACTTTTTATCCAATTGATTGAGAAAATTACCCAATCGTTTGAGCGACAGCTTATTTCACTACGGCGCGCGGTACATCGTGATAGAGTGAAACTACGTAAGATTGGTAATCAGGAAATCGTTCGCTTTGTAAACTATGAGCATAAATTAAATGATATGGTGGCAGCAGTGTTGCCGACTAATGTTGCTCTACAACACATCGCCGGTGGAAATTATTTGGAAATCCGAGAAGATGACAAAGAAGATATCAATGATTTACGTATCGATAACGAGCAGGTGGTAGATTCGGCTCGAACTCTACTTAAGACTATTCAAAACGTACGTTCAGCCACTGAATCAATCTTGGCTAACAATCTAAACAATCGGATTAAGACCTTAACTGTGTTAACCATTCTGTTAACTATCCCTATGGTAGTATCGTCTCTTTACGGAATGAATGTGCCGTTACCATTTGCTGAGCACGCTTACGCTTTTGAGTATGTAGTTGGGTTGGTGGTTGCAGCGGTTGCTTTAATGGTGTGGTATTTTAAAAGAAACGACTGGTTTTAGGGTATGGATAATCCGACTGTTGATACTTATAACGAATTTTCGAATGAATATGCTGAAAAATTCAACAACCTTTAATGGATTAATGTTTTGTTGAGAAAGAAATAGTATGCAAAAACAACAGGTTTTTTATATTCATGGGGGAGAATCATTCGAAAAACATGAAGATTTTTTAGACAGGCTGAAAACTGCTTCTTTGTGGCATTTGCCAGAGCAGAGCGCCTTTGGTAATGGTAAAAAATGGACAGCTACTCTAGCTGAAGATTTGGGTGAAGATTATGAGGTGATTATGCCGCCAATGCCAAATAAACAAAATGCCAAGTTTATAGAGTGGAAAATTTGGTTTGAAAGACACTTCGAGTTTTTAAACGAGAATGTAATTTTGATTGGTTGTTCGCTCGGTGCGATGTTTCTAGCTAAGTACTTTAGTGAAGGGGAGATGCCTTTTAAGCCCAAGGTGATAATACTCATGGCCGGGGCTTATCGTTTGCCGGGTTTTTCTGATAAAGATTGTGGCGAATTCTTGGTTGAGCCAGATAAAGCCAGCCCGATTAAAGATAAGGCTAGTAAAATAGTCATTATTCACTCCAAAGATGACCCAGTGGTGCCTTACGAGCACGGGGAAACGCTGGCAAAAGCTATTCCAGAAGCTGAATTCATTACTTTTGATAACAAAAACCACTTTTTAATCGAGGACTTTTCAGAATTATTAGCTAAAATCCGTTTGTTTGCTAAAACACAATAATTTGGCTTATTCAAACAATTTTGTGAAAGAATGTGCTGTTTCGTCCGTCTACGTATATAATGGTTCTTACATGGTAGGGAAGAAACCGACAGACAAAGTAAGTGACCACGAAACCCGTTTTTTGCAGGCTTTTGATGAATACAACGATGCTCTTTTCCGGCATGCGTTTATTCGCATCAGCAATCGAGAGAAGGCCGTTGATTTAGTGCATGATACTTATACCAAAGTATGGTCATACATTAGAGACGGTTATGAAATCGATAATTTCCGCCCATTTTTATACAAAGTTCTCAATAATTTAATTATTGATGAATATCGGCGACGGAAAGAAGTGTCACTCGATGCCATGCTAGAACAGGAAGGAGTAGATGAAGGTTCCTTCGATGACCTAACCGAGAGTTCGGTAGAGGTATTAGCTGCCACTATAGACGGCAAAAAAGCCTTTGGGCTTTTAGCGGAGATACCAGACCAGTATCGAGAAGTGATTACTTTACGATTCATTGATCAACTTGGTCCCAAGGAGATTAGTGAGTTGATTGAAGAAAGCGAAAATGTCATTTCGGTCAGACTACATCGTGGTCTCAGACTACTGCGTCAAAAAATTGAAGCCCAAAATGAATTGGCTGAAGAAAAAAGAAAGGCCAGAGCCCGCAAACAATAAACATGAAAAGATTTAGCGAACAACTGCATAAAAAATCTGAGTCCGTAAAACTGACTGTGTCTGAACGGGCTGATTTGCGTGAGCGTCTCGTTTCATACATGGAATATCATCCATTGCCAGCTGAGTTGCGTACTAAAGCCAAAGTAAGTCACAAAAAAACTATTGAGCAATTGCAGGCTGAACCTTTTTCAGTTTTTTCAATCCCGTTTCATTCAATATTTAAATACTCGTCTGCTTTAGCCGTCTTGGCATTGGTAGTGATTCCCTTCGTGGCTGAAAAATCAGTACCCGGAGATACTCTATACGCAATTAAGGTTAAGTTTAATGAAGAATTAGTCAGCACTTTGACTATTGATAGCTATGAAAAAGTGGAATGGGAGACTGAAAGATTGAACCGACGAATTGCCGAAGCTCGTTTATTAGCTAGCGAAGGACTATTGACAGATGAAGTAGAAGCCGAAGTAGCCGAAGCGGTTCGAGAACACACCGCCAGCGCGCAGCGAGAGATTGCAGCCTTGCGTAATAGAGATGTTGACGCAGCGGCAATTGCGACTATTTCTCTCGACACGACTTTAGAAGTTCAGTCAGCCTCACTTAAGCAAACTGACGCGATGGAGGCAGAAGTAATAGCTCTGGGACAGGAAAAAGAAATTATTTCAAAAACTTCTAATCTAATTGTTAATGCGATTGAGGAATCTCTAGCCAATAAAGAAGAAAATAAAGCTTCATCTAGTCTGCCGGCCTATGAACGAACCATGGCTAAAGTGGAACAGAATACGACTAGAATCCATGAGTTGTTAACTTCACTGCAAAAAGTAGTTTCTGAAAAGGAGTGGGCTAACCTATCTCGACGCTCTACTGACTTAGAGCGGGCACTAGCTGAGGCGGTGGCTGCTCGTACTGAAAGTGAGGAAGAAGCCAAGGGGTTGTTAGTAGAGGTGCTACAACAGACACAAAAATTAATTGTGTTCTTAACCGAGCTGGAGGTGGTTGAAACAGTTGATATTGAAACTCTGATTCCAGTGGTTTTGACCGAACCAGAAAAAAGAGCAGAAATGAATAAAGTACAGACTGAAATAGACACAAAAATAAACCAGATTGATAGTTCATTGGTGGATTTACCAAACCAGGATTTGGTAGAAAAGCTTAACTTTGCTCGAGTCGAAATTGATGACAAGTTGTCACAATTAGCCACCACAACGGATGAATTTGCTGAGTTTAAACAGCAGTCAACTCATGTCTTAGTGTTGATTAATGATGTTATTTTGCTCTTAGAAACCAACGGTTCACTCCAAAACAAACCCGTATTGCCACTAGGAGAAGAATTAGGCACCTCCACTGCGTCTACCACTGAACAAATAACTGAGATTGATCAGGAAGAAGGAGAACAAACGGAGGAAACTTCGGAGTCAGAATCTCCAGTCGTATCAGTTGACACTATCTAACAGGGGAGTATATTGACGGCAAATTGCACGCCCCGTTTTTTGCTAGTGGGGACGAAATATTAACAGTAAATTTGATTAATTTACGTTAAACATACCTTAGTGGTCTGTCTTGTTTTAGTGGCTTGTTGTCCGCCGGAAAAATTTAGGCCTTAAATTTTTCCGGCGGACCGGAGGTCACCTTTGACGGACATCCGCAGTCAAGAAGGTGCCCATAAATAGGGGATGACCTACATGTTATTTAAAACAACCTAAAGAAAGGAGTGTGATAATGATGGCGAGTCCTTACGTCGTTAATCTAGAAGAGGCAAGAAACCGTGCCTCAAAAAGAAGTCAGTTTATTGAATTGGTGGGAATTGAGTTGGAAGGCTTTACCTCCAACCCAACCATTGATAGTGGTGGTGCTTCGCATGATGTGGTATGGGACTCTGATGCTGGATTGCATCAATGTGAACTCATTGTCGACCCGCTAAGTTCGGCTGATGAGGCTTTTACCAGAATCGAACGAGTACTGTCACTTAAGAGTAGTCCAATGGTGCAATTAACACCAAGAAGACCAGATGGAATGGGTCTCTCTGGTCATTGGCAGGATAAACAAAGATACAATGTTATCAGACAGGCGCTCAGCATGGAGTCTAGGAAAGCCCATCTAGTCACAGGTATAGGTGATTGGGCAGCTCTCCACATCAACTTCAGTGGAACTCTTATCAATCCGCTGGGCAACGACGGAGCTTTCTTGGTCAGTCTGTTCAACGCCATTGGGCCTTTTATTGCTCACAAGGTACATCAGCAGACTGGTATTGGTGCAGGGCATCTGTCGTTATGGCAGGATTTTGCTAGGGAGGAGAGATTGCCTTTAGCCGGTCGTTGGTTTGCTAACTCTGGAGAGATGATTAGTTATTTTGAGGGAGTGCCTAAGCTAATCAAAAAGGAAGGAGGTCAGTATGTACCTCAACCGGGGGAGAACCAGCATATTGCATGTGCTGTAGATCAAGGTGTCACTTGGTGGTTTATGAGGGTAAAGCTTAGTCCGTCTGGAGTTTGGTATTTGGAGTCAAGAATCTTGCCCTCAATGCCAATTAATCTAGCCAGACATTACACTAAGCTGGTAATCGAAATTCTGGAAAAATCCCTTTGCTGGTTCTATGGCCAGAATGACGGTCAACCGGTTGGGTGTTTGGGTGATATCAGCCCGTTGCTCAGGTATCTACGCGAAGACTTTGCTGAGTTTATTCCCGATTCGCCCTTGTCTACCGATGAGTGGCTAATCTGTCTTAGTTTATAGTGTGGATATTCTTTCTGAGGCGGATTTTTTATCCGTCTCCATCTCTCAGATTGGGAATAAATAACATTCCTGTTTTGAGAAATGGAATAATGATAATCATGTATAATACCGCCAAATTCTTGGCTGTGTCGAACCGATACAAGAGCGTGTTACCATTTTCTTAAGTGAGAGAAAAAAGATCAAAGTACAACAAAATGAGAGTAAAAATTTTAGCGATACAATTTAGATTAAATAAAAAGCTTGTAGACCAAGAACAGGCTTCTTTGCAGCGAGAAGCGGGAATTTATGCTGATATTGATTTTATTAGCATCATTGATGAAACCATTGACTGGGAATCACCAGCAAAATTAATGAAGGACTATCAAGGATTGATACTGGGCGGTTCTGGTGAATTTTTCTTTGATGGTGATTGTGACGAAGACGACCCTTCAAAAAAAATCTCTCAAGAATTTCTACGTATTTTAAATCCATTATTTAATTACATTTTTGAGCATGATGTGCCCACTCTCGGTATTTGTTACGGGCATCAATTATTGGGAGCTTATCGAGGCGCCAATGTACGCTACGATGTAAAGCAAGGAAAAACTAAGTCCCACGAAGTGAAATTAATGGTAGACAAGAACGATTATTTTTTATTCTCTGATCTACCGTCTTCGTTTCAAGCCTATTACGGACATAAAGATTCTCTGGACCGAGTACCAGAAGGAGCTGTGTTATTAATGAACGGGGGAGACGAGTGTAAGATATCGGCTTTAAGGTATGGAAATAATATATTTACCACCCAATTTCATCCCGAACTTAATTTTGAAGATATGGTTGGACGCATGAAACAAACTGCGGGTTATTTACCGGAGGGAATTGTAGCCGAAGAGATATTTAAAGATGACCCTCGTTCCAATACCATATTGCAGAATTTTGGTAAATTTGTGGCTATGCAGGCGGAAAAAAATTTTGTAGAATCAAAGTAATTAATATTATGAAAAATGCAATCAGACAAACAATTTGGTGGCGACGAGCTAATAGCTAGCTTGCGTTGTTTGTGGTGATTACACTTGAAAAGGCGCGAGCGTAGCTCGCGCCTTTTCTATTTCGAGAACAGTACTGAAAGTCTATATTGTTCCCGGATTGGAAAATCCGGGCGATAGTTCTTTAACTCAAAACAGGTAATCACAATGGAAATGAATACTGTTAGAATCACCATTATCAACTCTAATGGTGAAGAAATAAGTAAAGAAACAAAACTGCCCGTTGTCACCAGACCGTGGCCAATGCTAAAAATGGACACTTTTGGCTCTTTGTTACATTTACTCCTGAAACAGGTTCAAACTGCTCACGCTAATCGAACTTCGGTTGGATGGGGCGGTTAACTTGATACAAAAAAGCGTCTGTAGAGACGCTTTTTATTATGAAAAAAGAGAAAAACCGTACCGGTCCCACCCAATACGGCTTCCTCCAAAATTTGGATTAGTACTAACTCAAATATGAACTTGGCCCTCTGAATATGTTCAGTTGCCATCTCCCGGCCAATAAATTGCTTCCGGGGGACGAACATGATACTCCTCGCTAACACAATTGAGAAGGGCTAGCCTGTGAACATTGAGTGAATGGAGCTAATTTGGTAGGGTAGCAGTATATTAATTTAATCTAGGATGAATCATGTTTGAGTCTTTATCAGCCAGTACCATTAGTGCTCTCTTACCAGAAATGTCATACCAGCTGCCTTTTTTCGGTCAGACAGATGTTCGAATGGTTGTGGCTGCCATTATGGTTTTCTTTTGTGTCACAATCACTTTTTGGGTTATTCGTCAGGTAGTGTTAGTACAGTTAAAACGATTAGCAAAAAAGACGTCAGTGAAATTTGATGATGTGCTGATAGAAATGGTGGAGCACGTCAGAGCTTGGGTTTATACCTTGGTGGCTTTGTATATAGCTTTACAGTTCTTCAGTATTCCAACCATCTTGGACAAGATCTTGACCGGCCTATTCTTCTTCGCTTTGGTGTGGCAATTCATTGAATCGTTCACCATTCTACTTCAGTATTTCACTACTAATTATCTAGAAAAAGATGAAGATGGCGATGGTCAGATTGATCCGAATTCAGCTAACATTTCGAACTTAGTATCACTGATAGCCAAGATTGTCCTGTGGTCACTCGGTTTGCTGTTTGTGTTATCAAATATGGGTATAGAAGTGACTTCGCTTTTGGCCGGATTAGGGATTGGTGGTTTAGCGATTGCTTTTGCTCTCCAGGGCGTCCTTAGTGACTTATTTGCCTCGTTCTCTATTTATTTTGATAAACCATTTCGGATCGGTGACTTTATTGTAATTGGCGCTGATTCTGGAACGGTGGAAAAAATTGGTATCAAAACCACTCGTATTCGCACTTTGCAGGGTGAGGAATTGGTTATCTCCAATGCCGAACTTACTACCGCTCGTGTGCAAAACTTCAAGAAGATGAAAGAAAGAAGGGTGGTCACAAAGTTTGGTATTACTTACGAAACATCACAACATTTAGTGCAAGAAGTGCCAGGAATTGTATCTAGAATCTTTGAAGCGCTAGACGGAGGTCGGTTGGATAGAGTTCACTTTACGAGCTTTGGTGATTCAGCTTTGATTTTTGAGGTGGTTTATTACGTTGAATCTTCCGATTATACTGAGTACTTAAACATTCAACAAAAATTCAATTTCGACTTAATGGATAAATTTGCTGAATTGGGGATTGATTTTGCTTATCCAACCCAAACACTAAGATTCTCCTCGTCTGATGAATTACGTATACGTTCTTAGGAGTAAGGTGGATAAAGAGCTGTATATTGGTTCAACTAATGATTTACGACGGAGGCTATCGGAACATAATGAAGGGAAGGTTTACTCAACTAGACTCAGGATTCCCTTTGAACTCGTTTACTATGAAGCATATTTGTCAGAGAATGATGCACGTATACGTGAATCACGTTTAAAGCAACGGGGTCAAGCACGAGTTCACTTACTAAATAGACTTAAAGATAGCCTCCAAGGAGAATCTTAGTGTGTGGGCCAACCCAAACGATTTATACAAAGTCTGTTTAGGCTTACAAACCAAAAAGCCGGCGCTAAGCGCCGGCTTTTTCTCTACCTTATAATCTCACTCAATATTACATGCGCATCTTTTTTGTTTTTAATAATGTAGACATTTTCTACTCTAGATTTTTCAATCTGCTCCAAAACTTTCTTTGTTGGAAAGTTGAATATGGTTCGTATGGCTAAACGAAGTCCAAACTTATTATGGTTAGGGTCGTTGGTGGTGTATTTCCTTTTAATGATATTGAATAATGCTACAAATGGATTAACTTCAAAGAAGAATACTGTGTCAGCCTTACTGAGTCTAAATTCTAGAGTGTTGTGATAATTGCCATCTAATATCCAATTGTATGCTTGGGTCATATCTTCATTCTTTTTTAACCACTCTTCAGCTGTGTAAGCTCTTTCCCAGTCTGGATTCCAAAATAAATCATCCAAATGGGTTACTTCGTAACCAAGAATCTTACCCAATTTGTCCGCAAAAGTTGTTTTGCCTGAGCCAGTTTTACCAATGATTAAGATCCTTTTCATTTCAGTTCAATATTACTTGGTTTATCATACTCTCCCTCAGTCCTAGTCCATAACAACTCAAATACTTCCTTCATGGCATGGGCCAGCTTCTCACTTTCAATTATAAGGGCTTGTTTGGATTCCATTATTACCACCCGCACACCCCAATCAAACATTTCAAAGGAGGTGTCGGCAGTGTACAAGTTATTGGGTAGAAACCGAGCAAAAATTTTGCCCTCACCAGATTTTGAGGTAAAGAACCTATTGTATTCTTGCAAACTAGTGTCGTCAGGAGTAAATGCCCGAATATCAATATTGTGATCTTTCTTGTATTCATTCCAAGGAAAGAAAACTTTTTCTGAGAGTTCGCTATCGACTTCTGTGGCTTTGGCAAAAAAACCAACGATTTCCTTATTGTGAAACTCTTTTAAGCGATAATCATACGCTTGTTTGATTCCCTCGACGCCTTCGAAATATAAAATGTTTGGTTTTTCACTGGTTTTTCGTTGCAAAGCCTTGAGTTCAGGCAGGATTTGCTTAGCGTTCCAGAGCTTCTCCTCCGCTTCTTCGAAGTAAGCTTCGGGGGAGCGAGCCATGTAGAGCTTCTTCTTTTCTCCGGTTACTTGAATAACCAGCCCCTTTTCAACTAATTCCTCAGCAATAACGTAGGCAGTCGGTCGCTTGAGACGAGAACGTTTGGATATTTTATATGGGGTAGAGGGGCCGAGTTCAAGCAATGTTAAGTACACCCGAGCCTCTTTGTCGGTGAGGTTGAGGTTCTTTAATTGGTCGATAATGTCATCCATAGGCCCAAAATAGCCCATTTTTAGTAAATAGTCAACAATTTTGACAAATACAAATCATAATTTACATATTCCTTTAAAATAAAGGGTATTTTGCTAATAAATAGGCAAATATACTGACTAGATTAGACAGTACTTTTGACGATTTGTAAAAAACGGCGTATTATCTTCCACAGTTAGTTTTAGCACTTAACAAACACCGCGAACATTTCGCAGCCGCGCCCACGGCTACTTCGGGTAGGAGAATGAGATGAAATATGCAATTGCAAACAGACAGTTCGGTGGCTACACGGACATCATTGCTCTGGAAGACGACCTGTCTGTTGCAGAAAGGATCGCGGATGAGCTTGATGTTAAATTTGGTAGGGGCCCCTACTACTTCTTCGAAGTAGTAGAGATAGGCCTGGTTCGGAACAATTCATCTGAAGACTTAATGGATTTTCTACAAACGATAGGAATCCACTGTCGTCGGGAGTAATAGCTCCGCGCTTTTATGGATGAGCAAAGAATACAACTTTCTCGTCCTATCTTTTGAGGATTTCAATCTTGGAATCTTCAAAGAGATAATTAGTTCTTTAAATCGACTTCACTTAGGAGAGCATCATGTCAAATTATGACCAAGTAGTAGAAACCACCACCCAGCTTGTAATG
>JAGQMC010000014.1 GCA_020428815.1 Candidatus Kaiserbacteria bacterium | reverse complement strand
TGTTTCTGTCGACACTGGTACCACAAGAGTCTAGAAAATAACCTTGTCCCTTAAAAGTGATGTCATAAGTGACATCCATACCATCTCGGTAAGACTCACAGGATTCAGGCTCTGTTACTAGACTTTGCTTCCTTAATGTTGACGCACCTAGAGCTGTACCAAGTTGCTTTTGTAATTTATTGGACAATTTACCTTCCTTTTCTACCATTTGACCATCTAGATAATAAATAAAGCGATAAGAACCATCATTTAACACTTGATAGGAAGGGCACTGGTTGCGACAACCACCATAAGCATCAGCGATTATGGTTAGCAAAGACGATTCTTCAACATCGATTACCTGACTACCTGAAAACCAAGTAGCAAACCCAACTAAATATAAATAAACACCCGAAAATAGACCAAATACAAAAGTAAGTATTAAGACTCCGAGGTGATGTTTTGTCATAACGACTATTATACATAATAAATACAACCCAAATCACATGCTACAATCAAACCACCATGAATACATTCGAAATCCAGCCAAACAATTTAACTGCCAAGGAAAGAAAAAAACAATTTGCCACCCAAATCCAAGCTCATATTGATAATTGTCACTACAAGACAGCCCGGAAACACCTAGAGTCAACTGATGATATTGAACTATTAAATAAAGCAGTTAAAGAACTCCAGGACCGGAAGGAACATTATTGTGCCCACAAGCCATTCTCTATCAAAAAACAAGAATCCGTAGAAGCTCGTAAACAGGCCAAAGAAGCAGGAGACATTGATGCTCTACTAACGCTCGGTCACCAAGTAATTGATGAGTGTGAGACTTGGGGTATAAAGCACGGTTGGGAGATAGACCCTGAACAACTAAGCAGCTCAAACCAAGATGAAACACAAATAACTGAACAGGTTGTATTACCACTTGAAGTAGACGAAGAAACTAACGACGATGGAAATATAAAAACTGCCTAAAATAAAACCCCCGTTTTAACTACAGTTAGTGTTTTTAAAACTGTGCAATATGTGGTGTTATTTTCTTATTTTTAAGTGTTGAGTAATTACAACAGTGCCACCTTCCCCATTTGCTGTTTGAAGTGAAGTATAAAGATTTAAGTTTTCTGCTTGAATAATTTGATATCCAGCAACATTTTTATCACTCTTGATTGACCACCCGTCTTGATTCAGCGCTTGCCTATACCATTCGTGAATATCCTGTTTGGTTGCTTCAGTCTGTAAAATAAGTGAGATGTCCCGAGCTTCTTCACCATCACTATCCCTTACACTAGTGAGAGTAGCGTCATAAATCGGAAAATTAGGAATATTGGCTGGCATCACCAATTCTGTTGATTCAGATTCAGTATTAACCGTTACATCTGAGGAAGAGTCTGGCAACAGCAAACTTACCAATACCAGTCCACCAAAAGCCACGATACCCAACAAAACATTTTTACTCATAAAGATAAGAATATTAATTCATTAATATTCTAAGTATAGTACGACAAATCGGCAGCTTCAAAGTAATAATTGCAACTATAACCAAATGCCTCAGCAGAAGCTCAAGGATTAGAATTTATAATACGATTGCTCGTATACATACGCTGACCTAGAAATTAAAGATAATTTACTCGACAATAATTTCGTAAATACTCTTGTGGTGCAAATATTACGACTGAGAAACAAAGCAGAATAGACAGAATTTGAACCTGCGAGAGTTTGCGCCCCACACCCTTTCCAAGCGATTGAAATCTGAGCGGTGATCTACTTACCTTTACTCGAACCCACTTCGAGAAAAGGTCAGTAGATCACCGCAAATTTTAACTTCTCGCTCTGCGAGAAGTTAAAATTTGCGGAGAGTTTCGGGCAAGAACCATGTGGTGCCAAGCCCTGCTTAGCTTTTTTCATTGATTTTATTCAACCAATTTAAGGTTCTAACAGCGCCTCATTCTTTTTCAAAAAGTGACAAAAGTGACACTTTTTACTCAAATCATCCAAACTACACCACACATTTTCCATTTGTGATTCTTCTATATAAAGTCATATTCTTCTGCGACTATTTAGTGTGGTGTTGAAATTGCCTCACATTACTCACGCGCTTCGGCGCACAATTAATAACTAACAATTAAGAGATTATTACTTAGAAACAAATTACCGAGAATCTATATACACAACATCTTCATCGGGTACCACTCTAACTTCTATGGTTTGACTACCTGCTGCTAGATGAGCGTGGAATCGGTGATGTCCGTCAACTACTTGATAGGCACCTTGATACTCCCTAACTAGAATTGGCGGCTCATTGTAGTTATCGTCATGAATCGCTTCTACCATGTCTAGGACCTTCGCAGAACTTTCTACTGATTCCATTTTTTCGTCAGGCTCAAAACCAACTAAATCAGACATCGAGATAGTTTCTACTGGCAGTTTTTCAAAATCATAAGTATCAGGATGTGTAACACCTATGGAGTTCTGAGAAATTTCCATTACCCATTTGTCTGGGTGTAATTTTTCAACTTTTTGTAGTCCTTCATGCATGTTTACGATTATAGCAAAACTAACACGAAACATAGTGTCTCGTGCTAGCTCTAAACGGCGGTGATCTACTGACCTTTGCTCGAACCCATTTCGAGAAAGGACAATGATTGCAACGCGCGGAGCGCGTGGTGGCTTTGTACTTCTGCGTACGCATTGGGGCGCGTGGTGATGCTATACCGCGCCTCGGGGCGCGTTCGTCACCTCACGCGCAGCAACCCTAAAAATTTCCTTACTTTTTAAAAGCGGAAGGGGGTGCAGGGGGAAGCCGCCAAAAGGTTGAAAGGAAATTTTTGGATGTTGCGAATTTACGACAAAAAACTCTAATGGCCGTCCCGGTGCAACCGAACAAAGACACGCTTTGATCGTCCGAGGCGGCCATTAGAAAAAACGTGTCGTTAAATTGTTCGGTTGCATGGTTAGTATATCACATAGTCATTCATGATAAACAAAAAAGCGGGAGGTGTTAGTTCCCGCTTATCTCTTAGGCACTTGTCTAGACACGCTGATATTATGGTTTATTCAAAATCTATAACATCAGACAGATACTGTCCTGACTGTAAGAACAATACGTCACAGCCCTCGAAATCAGCTAGTATTTGATCATTTGGTTTATGTGCGTGAGCGATAATCTTTTCAACAATTTCAGGTTTATTGCCGCGACTGATGTATCGTTGCCGATACTCCTCTTTGAGAGATTCGTCTGGGCATACGACTGTAACATTCAATCCTCTTTTTCTGAGCTCCCGGATAACTTCAGGATTGGTTGTAATTAGCACAAGGTCATTTTTTGCAGTTTTACTTACTATGTCCTCAATGTAATTATCTGGCCAATCTTGAGATCTTGTATATGGAGTCGGCTCCATATCAGCTACAGTTATGTCGCTAGATAATCCTCTGGTCATGGTGGACTTACCGACACCTGGAGCTCCAGCAATAATTCCTATCGGTTTGATTTTTTCCACACTATTTCCCTCGCTGTTAATTTGTTCAAGTTTCTCCATAACTAAATGCATCCTAAGTCATTCCATAGATAATTTCAACCAATATTGCACCACAATATTTCTCAAGTCCAAAAGGTGCAAAATCACCGAAAAAAGTTGATATTGATATACAATAGATGGACAAACACATTTATGAATATTGAAAAAACCACAGGAGAAAAATCAGAAGAAATCGACGAATCGTTGATTAATACTATTGCTGCCGAATACAATCTACCCGATTTGCATTTTGTGAGTATGCCTAAAGAGGGTATCAATTCACACAACATGATCTTGCAGAAACCGGGCGGCAACACTTACTTTCTCAAACAATACAGAGAACATGATGCTGAACGAAGAGAAGACATACATAGGATTGAAAATTATATTTTTGAACACTCGACAGTACCGGTAGTGCGACCTCTGCCAAACATCTCGGGAGAACCTCACACGTATGTAAAAGGCAAGATGTTTGCTTTGTTTGCATATATAGAAAGCGCCGAAGTGCACAACGAAACAGAAGAACAAAGGCTGACCAAAGTAGAGTCGCTGGCAGAAACACTGGGAAAAACCCATGCAATTCCTGTGACTGAAGAAATTAAGGACTTGGACACCATTGATAGGTGGGATTCAAGCGATTGTGAGAAACGTCTACGAACACTCGAAGAGATTGAGGGTATTATACGTGCCAAGGACGAATTAGATGATTACGACACTCGATCGCTAACGATAATAGAACTCAAAAAGTCACTATTAAGTGAAGCGGCAAGTTCAGATAAGCAGACTGTGAATCTTGGCTTGTGTCACGGAGATTACCATCGTCATAATGTTCTGTTTGATGAACATCAGCAAGTGATTGGGGTTTGTGATTGGGATAATGCCGGACTATCTGACACATACATAGATTTTCTAGATGCATTTAGAACCAGCGTGATCAGAAGTAGCTATGATACATATCGATCGGAGCAACGAGAAACAGCTAGAGCTTTTATCAAAGGTTACATAAATGGAAAAGGAGGAACTTTTGATGGGTCACGTCTCAAAGATGCGATGGAAGTATACAGCCGACACATTGTAGGGACAGCCTGGCCCATGAATGTTCACTACTTCAACGACTTCACTAAATCAGACAGCGCTTTAGACAGCATGCATGAAAAAGCAACTTTTTACGCTGAATATCAAGAAGAAGTGGTCGATTTCATTATGGAGATATATTCCGAAATGGCAGAGAGTACTGAGTGAGCACAAAAACATTTGATTATTCACTTTCCAAGAGGAAATTCTCCTAGTATTTTCTGTTGGTAGACATGACCAGCATCAGTAACTGCAGAGAAGTAGATTTTTTCTACTTTCATCTCCACCACTCCTATCTCTCGATTAAATTTTGGATGTTTGATTAAACCCTTATGTTCTCCAGCTAAATACCCAATAGACATGTGGGGGTTGTAGTTTTCATATCGGTATTCTGGATGGAGATCAAAAGGAATGGAATCTGCCAGCTGGTTGTGTAGAGCGAAAATATTTCCATTCCTATCGTAGACTTCGCGAAAAATAGTTCCTGGGAAGTAATTTATATTACCCAACTCGACAGAAAATTTAGGGAAGTTCTGCACAACTTTCTCAATAGAGCCACGTATTGAGTCGATATCACCCTCTTGAAACTGATCAGCCATCCTCCCCGGAATCATCAGGGTAATATGCATGTCTTCGTTATAGAGCCAGAGATTTGCCAGACTTGCCGGAACCATAGATTGTAAATTATCAGACACAACCCTCATGTGTTCATAACAACTTGGATGTAACGGAATGTTAATACAATACAAGATCGTTGGATCATCTTGCCACAAAGCGTTTCCAAAGATTTCTTTGGCAGCTTCCCAAATATTATTAAATTGACCAATCTGTTCCTGATAACCACGCATAAAGTATCGTTCATTTTAGAGTGTATATCATAAGAAAGGCTGTGTATACGCCACGAGCGAACACTACCAGCACCGAGCAGGTCACGCGAACGAATGTGCGCGGCCCATGCGAGGTGGTGGCGGGTTTGTGAGCGTGGATAGATATTCACCACGGTACTCGAACGCCAAGCGCCTCGGGCACCACAAGACCGAAGAAAAGTAGAATGAAAAACCCTCAATTTTAAATGGGGCTTTGAAGAAACTTTTTGGAGGTCGTAGTGGTGAGCAAACCAAAAATTTCCTTTCAACCTTTTGGCGGCTTCCCCCTGCACCCCCTTCCGCTTTTAAAAAGTAAGGAAATTTTTAGGGTTGCTGCGCGTGAGGTG
>JAGQMC010000013.1 GCA_020428815.1 Candidatus Kaiserbacteria bacterium | reverse complement strand
CTCTCGGAATTGGTCTTTGCGTACAATACAAAAACCGATTTCATGCACACACAAACCCCTATCCGCTTTGCGGATAGGGGTCGTGGAATGAGTAATGTTTCAATTTGTGGAGATGACGGGAATTGAACCCGTGTCCGAATTAGGGCGTCCATGTGCATCTACGTGTGTAGTACGTTCTTTGATTTAAAGTAACTAGCTATAGAATGAACAAAACACTAGTCACTCGAGTTGTTACAAAGCTCGAAAACCTATGACAACGACAAGGGTTTCCAGAGTCTCGTGTCTATTCTACAGAAATTAGCGTATGAGACGTTTACTAATTCTGCATCGCATCGGCGAGCGTAAGGTTACGCTACAGCGGGTGCGAATCCAAACGCGCGAGCGTAAGGACTTGGTACTGCTTTGTTTGCACGTACAATTGCGAGCCTGTCTAGTATCTCACCACGAGATTTATGTCTAAGTTCTCGTTTCGGGTCGTCGTGGATAAAAATCTGGTTAAAAAACTTCGATTCAGACGCAATGAACAGTTGTTCATCTTGTCTTCCATCTCGTTTTTTATCTCAGATTTTTCTCCACTTTAGACTCCGATGAGATACTAGACAGGCTCTGGAACCTTTTAACGAATTGATTACCAATTTCGACACGCACACATGAGGCGCGACTAACCGTCGATGCCTAGCATCCCCGGAAATTTTTGAAAGGATTTTCAAAAATTTCCGGGGAAGGTGTACTCAAGTTGGTTACTCAAGGGTGGTGAGGAGGCCAGATTGCCTCCTCGATACGGCTATTTGTTTAGCTTTTCAAGTAGTTCGTCAGCCCAAGTTTCAAATTCAGCCATTACCTTGGCTTCCTTGAGAGGGACGAAATTACAACGTTCCGCCACCATTTGTTGCAATGCGCGGTCGAATTTGTCGAAGTTATCACCAAAAGCGCCGTGTACTACTTGGTGTAACTTTTTCTTTAGTCTCATGACTACTTCGTCTCTGTGATCAGTTTTCATTTATTGACCCCCTTGTTGTGTACATAAAATGTGGTATTGCTACCACCATTGAATAACCAACATGGTGTTATAAGTAACTTGGTTACAAAAAGGTGGTAGGGAGGCGGGAGCCTCCCTAACTTAGTCAGATAATTTCAATGGGTTCTTCGGCCGGGTGTTCCCATGGTTCTTCACCATCGCCAGCTAATTCAGCGATGGTTGTTTCTGAAACAAGGTGCATTCCGACATCCGCCAAGTCTTCGCTGTATTCATTTTGATGTGAGAAATCTTCTCCTCCATGATCGCAAATCATGGTGTCGAAACATTCCCTCACCTCTTGATCAGCCAAATGATTTCTTCCCATTTAAATTCCCCTCAAGTTTAATTAAGTACAGGTGTGTTAAGTGGCTCGAGAATTATTTCTCGCTTACCACCTTTTTGTAACCAAATTATTGAGATTTCAAAGTGCGTTCAATATCTCGCTTACTGTCTCGTTCTTTGAGAGTTTCGCGCTTGTCGTGTTTCTTTTTTCCGCGTGCCAAGGCTACTTCCAGCTTGATATTACGGCCAGAATTATACAACCGAAGTGGGACAGCTGTCAACCCAGCTTTCTCGGTCTGCTGTTCTAGGTGAGCCAGTTCTTTTTTTGATAAAAGAAGTTTGCGAGTACGGTCCTTGTCGTAGCTTTTTGGAGTGTTGGCTGGCTGGTATTCGGTAATACTAGCTCCTACCAAGTATGCTTCACTGCCTCGGATGATTACGTGAGAACCTTCTAGATTAGCTTTATTATTTCTAATCGCTTTGACTTCGTGTCCAGACAATACCAAGCCGGCTTCGAAGGTTTCCAGAATCTCGAAGTTGAAACGGGCTTTTTTATTTTGGATATACGTTGTCATAAAAGTATTGTACTCTATCAGTGATACAATAATGATTCAATATTAAAAATGATTTTTGAGGGAGACAATTCAGTCATTGAGGCGATAAAGGAAAAGAAACGCTTGATGAAGGCGGGTGAAGCGCACGAACATATAAAACCGCTTTTATTCTATGACGGTGGTTTGATGAAAGGGGCCTACGGAGTAGGAGCGGGTTTAGCTATGGAGGAACTGGGTTTAAACCATGCTTTTACCAGTGTGGTTGGGGTATCTTCCGGAGCTCCATCTGCTGCGTACTTTATTTCTGGGGACACCAAACGAGGAGCTAGTTTAGTGTGGGAAGAATGTTGTTCGCGCCGGTTCATTAATGTGTGGCGGTTTTGGAATCAGGTCGACACGTTCTTTTTTTCAGCAGTGTTACGAAATGTTACTGGTAAAGGTATCGATACCAAGAAGGTTTTTGAGTCAGATACAGATTTATACATAGCTGTCGCAAACTTTGAAACTGGAGAACCAGAACTCCTTTTACCTGAAAATGGTGAAGAACTTTTTACCGCTATCCAAGCTTCTATATTAATGCCTAATGTTTCCTCTGATAAAGTTAAGTTTAAAGATATTCGTTACGTTGATGGTGGTTTCACCAGACCGCACGCTTTAATGAAAGCTATTAATCAGATTGAGGCAACACATATTTTAATGATTACTAATCAGGATAAGACCGTGGCTACCATACCGTGGCTTGAGCGATTTTTAAACCACACAATCTATCGTCATCGTATGCCAAAACTATTGCGCTTTGCTGCTCACGAACGCAGGCACGCACGCATGAAAGCTGTCGAATATATAAAAGAACATCATCCGATACCCTGTGCGCTTGTGTGGGGCGATCACTCGATTCGGAGCATGGAGAGAGATCGGGTGGTAGTCAAACAGGTGATTGAAAAATCTAAGCAGTGGTGGTTGGCGTTGTTTTCAAATACAGTTGAACCACAGACAAGTAATCGTTAGTTAAATTTATGCAACCGCTTTTGCTCCGAGCAAGCTCGGAGCTTGCTCGGAGCAAAAGCGTGAATCGTTTAGCCTGGCTGCCATATTGTTGTATAAATGGCGCGT
Source organism: Candidatus Kaiserbacteria bacterium (assembly GCA_020428815.1). GTDB lineage: Bacteria > Patescibacteriota > Minisyncoccia > Phycocordibacterales > UBA918 > OLB19. The sequence continues at coordinate 13,608 of JAGQMC010000013.1, read as the reverse complement.
TTTTGTTAACCTAGGCTACTATGAATAAGTCTGAAAACACTGATAACAAGGTGAATGGCGAAGCCAGAGAGGATGGTCTGGGCCAGAAGCCAGATGTGCCAGGAACAGAGGCCGGCAATTCTGCTGAAAAGAAAGAGGTAAAACCGGAAGCAGAGAAAAGTAATGGCCCAAGCCCATTACCAAAGCCAGATATGTCTAAGGTTAATCCGAAAAATTTAAAAGGAGTAGGTAAGAAGCTGCCAGTCGGACCAGGAAATTTCTGGAATAATATGCTGACAACAATGCTGCTGCTGGTTTTTGTGACAGCAATTTTTTCTTATGTAACTGAAAACAAATCTCAGCCAGAAGAGCTAACTATTACAGACGTGGTGGAACAGGTGAAGGCTGGGGAAGTAGATACGATTGTGGTACGAGGGGCTACTCTTGAGGTCAGCTATACCGATGAAACTCGCAACAGTGGAGAAGCCAAACGCGAGGTGGACGCTTCGGTTAGCGAATCATTAACAAACCTTGGAGTTACCGCTGAAGAGTTAGCTAAGATAAACATTGATGTGCAGCGCGAAACAGGCTTTGTATTTTGGTTGGGTCAATTCGCACCATTTCTATTCCCGTTAGTTTTACTCGGAGTGATTATCTGGTTCTTCACTCGTAGCGTGAAAGGGGCTGGGATGCAGGCGATGAGTTTTGGTAGTTCTAAAGCACGGATGATTGATCCGAATGACTCAAATCAAAAAGTCACTTTCAAAGATGTGGCTGGAGCTAAGGAAGCTAAGCAAGAGTTGGAAGAAATCGTAGATTTCCTCAAGAATCCCAAGAAGTTCTTAGACATTGGGGCTGAGATTCCAAAAGGTGTAATGATGATGGGTTCACCTGGTACTGGTAAAACCCTGTTAGCGCGTGCCGTAGCTGGGGAAGCGGGGGTACCGTTCTTCACTATTTCCGGTTCGGAGTTCGTGGAGATGTTTGTGGGAGTTGGCGCTTCCCGAGTTCGTGACTTATTTCAGATGGCTAAGAAAGCTGCTCCAGCCATCATCTTTGTAGATGAAATTGATGCTGTGGGACGTGTCCGTGGTACAGGTGTTGGTGGAGGTAATGACGAACGGGAACAAACTCTCAACCAAATTCTCGTAGAAATGGACGGGTTTGAGCCAAATGCAAAAGTGATTGTCATGGCCGCCACTAATCGACCTGATGTACTAGATCCAGCCCTATTGCGACCGGGACGTTTCGACCGACGTGTAACTATCGACTTACCTGATCGAAAAGATCGTGAAGAGATACTTAAAGTACATGCTCGCAAGAAACCTTTACAGGAAGACGTAAACTTGGAGATTATTGCTCAGAGAACACCTGGCTTCTCAGGAGCCGATCTATACTCACTAATGAATGAAGGGGCTATTTTAGCTGCTCGGGAAAAACGTAAGAAGGTAGGACAGTTTGATCTGATTCGTTCAATTGAAAAGGTGATGCTTGGACCAGAACGTAAAACTCACGTACTCAACAAATATGAAAAGCGTGTCACCGCTTACCATGAAGTTGGTCATGCCTTGGTAGCTTCAGTTCTTCCGTATGCCGATCCAGTACAAAAGATTTCGATCATTTCTCGTGGTCGAGCAGCTGGATACACACTAAAACTGCCAGACCAAGATCGTCGTATGCACACCCGAAAGGAGTTTATGGATGATATTGCCATGACTCTTGGCGGTTACGTAACTGAAGAAATGATTTTTGGCGATCTATCAACTGGTCCTTCCAACGACCTGCAAGTGGTAGCTGGTATGGCGCGTGATATGGTTACGAAGTATGGTATGAGTGACAAGCTTGGCCCAGTCGCTTTTGAGGCTACTGGAGGACGGCTTATCGGAGGAGGAGTGTCAGAAGACAAGGGGTACTCACCAGAAGTAGCTAAGATGATTGATGACGAAGTGTCGCGAATTATCGCTGAAGGATTGCAGACTGCAAAAGATATTTTGACCAAGTATCGTCCAGCCCTTGATGCAATTTCGGAAAAACTAATGGAAGTGGAAACTCTCGAACGAGATGAGTATGAAACATTGCTAAAGCAACACGGGGTTGAAATAAAAGATGCCTACGAAGAAATGTATAAAGAAGAGAAGAAAGTGGGAGATCCTAGCCGGGGACTAGAGATGCACCCAGATGACCACAAGCCTCAATAAAGATATAAAACCGTCCAATATCATTGGTCGGTTTTATTATCCACAGGTCAACATTTTATTTTAGAAAAATGTGATAAAAATATAGCTAACGGAGGTCGCCCCAAAGGGGCGACCTCTTTTGTGCGCTAGCAAACAGCTATAGGCACAAGTATTAATTAATTAAAAAATATGACTAACACAAATATTAACCATCAAATCCAAAACTACATCTCAGTAATCGTGTTGGGTATTGTGATGTGTTTTGCATTTATAACTTTCTCTGCAGTAGCAGAGGCAGAAGAGGTTGAGACAACGACAGATACCGAAACTGAAGAAGTGTCAGATGATGATGCTAAAAAATCAGCCATGCTTGAACAGATTCAAGCCCTGAGGGAAAAACTTAAAAATCAACGAGCAGAGTTGGAAGCAAAGCGAAAAGCTTACGCAGAGCAGCGCAAAGCTGATAATCAAGAACAACGAGCCGAAATGAAGGAAGAAAGAAGGCAAGACAAGGCCGAGTTTCTAGCTAGTCTAGAAGGTCTGTCTCTCGAAGAAAAGAAAGCGGCTATTATTGAGTATGTAACCAAGCTCAAGGCTGAATTAGCTGCTAAAAAAGCAGAAAACACAGAAGAAAGAGCGGAGCGCAAAGCTGAGCATGAAGAGAATGTGGCTGATAGAATAGCGGAACATAAAGCTTTTAAAGAAAGTTTGATGAATATGAATCCAGCTGAAAAGCGGGTAGCAATTCTAGAACGACTTCAAGAACTAAAAGAAAAGATGAGTAGTCGATTAGACGATGACGATGAAGATGAAGATGAAGATGTCGAAGAATCAGATGATTCAAGTGAAGAAGAAGTAGAGGATGACTCTGATGACGATGACGATGACTCTGATGAGGATGAGGATGATGACGATTCAGACGATGATGACTCTGATGATGACGAATAGTCAGTAATAATTAAAAAGACGGCTCCAACGGAGCCGTCTTTTTATTTTAATTGTTCAACCTTTGTCACGATACCGTCTTCCATATGGATGATGCGGTCACAGCCCATTGCATATTCTCGTTCGTGAGTCACCATGACAATAGTTTGGCCGTAGTCGCGATGTAGATGTTCTAATAGGTCTATTACTTGTCTGCCTGAAACAGAATCTAGATTAGCCGTCGGTTCATCAGCAAAAATTATTTTTGGTTTGCCAGTCAGGGCTCTTGCCACGGCTACTCGTTGTTGTTCTCCGCCAGATAATTCGGCTGGTAAGTTAGAATACTTTCCATCCAAATCCACATTATCAAGTGAATGACGCGCCCGTTCTTTAGCATCATTCCATGCGCCACCGCGCATCAGTAGGGGGAGCATGACGTTTTCCTCGGCTGTTAGGTCTGGCACTAGGGCATAGTTTTGAAATATATAGCCGAGAGTATTAAGCCTAAATGAAGTTTTTTCACTTTCATTTAAATTAAGTACGTCAGTGCCATCTATCAGTAAAGTACCCTCAGTTGGTTCATCTAAAGCTGAAAGCTGATACATCAATGTAGATTTTCCAGCGCCCGATTTTCCCATAATAGCGACAAACTCACCTTGCTCAGCTGTGAAATCAATGCCCTTGAGGACATGGGTAACTAGGGTACCTTCGCCGAACTTTCTATGGATATTATTTGCTTCAATTATTGACATAAGCTATTTTCGACCGAGGATTGAATTAAGGGTGTTTTGTCTAACGATAAGCCAAGCTGGTAGAAACCCGGCCACTAAGGTCACTGCAAATAATATCAAGAATCTCAAAAAAGTTTCATCGGGTGGGGCTACCAAAATACCGTCACTAAAAGGAAACTTAATTGGGTTGCGTTCAAAATATCCGAGTAAAAATCCATAAGTCAGCAATGCTCCTAAAGCTGAACCAAGCAGGGCATAGAAAGCAGCTTGGAGTACGTAAGCTACTTCAATAGCTTTTCTTTCAATTCCGATACCTTTCAGAATACCAATCTGGGGACGACGAGAGAGGGCGTTGATGAAAATAATAATGAATATAGTAATAGATGCCACCACGATTCCAATCGAACCAATAAATGTTCCTAGTAGATTCATCGTGTTCTTAATGTCGGTAATAAATTTTGGTTTGCCCTCCTCAAAGGTTTGAATTTTTGCGTATTTATCTAGGCCGCTGGCAACCAGAGAGGCTTTTACTTTGTCCTCTGTACCCTCAGGGGTGACTCGTACTACGATACGGTCAGCATTGCGATCAATTCTACCAAATAGTCTTCTGAACTCTCGTTCTGGGATGTAGGTATTTAGAGACACCTCATCAACTTTTGATTGAACCAGGCCTTTAACTACTAGTTCTTTTGATATGTCGCCGACAGTGAGTCGAACGGTCACTCCTGGTTTGATGTTGTCTAAGGTGTCGAAGATGTCGCCGAATTGTTCAGCGAATTCGGCTGTGTAATATGAGCCGATTAAAATATAACCCTCTTCATCTTCTTTTAAATATTCTCCGTCAATAATATTCCCGCTCAGTCCTGACATTTTGTCCTCCAATTCAACGTCAATTCCAGTGATAGCGACTGAAGCAATGTCTCGTTCTCCAGATAAATCACGCCGCTCTTTATAGTTGGCTTCAAGAGTTGCGCCACCGTCAAATCTAGGAGCATACGCAACGATTTCAGGATAACTTTGCAGCTCTTTTAGAATTCTTTCGGTTTCGAGGATTCTATCTTCTCCATCCAGTTCGGAGATGATAATATCACCAATTGATTCAGCTCTCACGGCCCGTTCGGCTCCAGTAATTAACCCTACTAACACTCCAGATACAGCAATCAAGTTAAGAAAGGTCAACATCATTACAAAGATAATTAGGAGGGTGGTCCATTTATTTGCCCGCTGTACCTGGCGCCATCCAAGTAATAATCCAATGCGAAAAATACGCATAAGCTAAGGAGCAACTACAATGTCGCCCTCATTTAAACCAGTAATTGACATAAAACCATCATTGCCTGTGAGTAAAACTTCTATAGTAGTTGAAGCTACTTTACCGTCCCTTAAAACCAGAACTTCATGACCCGTAGTAGTCTCGACTACAAATCTTTTTGGAACTCTAACACTACCAGTGCTTTCTTTAATAATGACTTCAATGTCAGCGTTTAGGCCACTTCTCATCCAAGTAGGTATCTGATCTAATTGAATAATAGCTTCATAGTAAGCAACCCCATCAATCTCAGTCGACTTTAAAGATATAAAGCTAATTTTACCAGTCACAATATCGTCACTTTTCGCATCAAAAACCATTTCAGTCTTTTGTCCAACTTCAAGTTTACCAATGTCTATTTCTGGAATCCGAGCCGTGACTTCAAATTCACCACTGGCTAATAAGGTTACTACTGGAGCGGTAGTAACTGTCTCACCTGGCAAAACATCAATATCTGTAATTACTCCAGAGAAGGGTGCCTTAAGTACCCGATCAGCAATGGTGGCATTAATGCGACTTAATTTAGCCTGGGCACTAGCAACAGCCGCGTCTGCTCGCGCAATCGCTTCGGTACGAGCTGGAGCGTTCTGATTGATGGCGTCACTTTCTGATAGAGTAAGAGCTTGTTCAGCTAGCGCAATGGCACTTTCGGCTTGAGTAACAGCTAGGGCATGGGCATTACGATTAGTTACATAACTACTTGATTTTGTATTTGGTATAAATACTTCCCACTCACTATTGTTGTAGTTTGAGTCTGCATCAAATTGTATTTGTAAGCCACAATTACCAAAAGCTGCTGGTTGGTTTACTGTTGCACTGTAGACACCATTTTCCAAACCAGACAGTCTAAATGAGTAACCTGATACGGCACCGGAAGAGAAAAGTTTTAGATTGTAGACACCTTCAGTCAAACAATCGTAAGTGCCGCTGATAGTTGGGGCTACTGCGTCCTCGTTGCTGTTAGTAGAATAAGCCACCAAGTCACTAGATAGTAGTGTTCGATAGGCGTTAGCTACTTTTTGTTCCTCGTTTTCAATGGTGGTGGCTAAGGCTGCTTTTTTAGCAATGACAGTTTCATTAGTAACAACTCTAGCCTGATTGGTGGGACCGTTCAGGAGCTCATTTCGGTTGGCGATAGCTTGCGCTAGAGTAGCTTGAGCATCCTGTCGATCTGCATAGTAAGCTTGAGCTTCTAGAGTGATTAAAGTGTCTCCAGCTTGTATCTCATCACCCACTTCAACTGTCACTGATTCAACAATACCGGTGACTGGAAAAGCCAGCTCAGCAGTTTGCTCGGCTTCGGCAATACCCGAAACAGATACTAGTTCGCGAACCGATCCAGTATCGACTGTAGTGGTTATCAAAGTGGTGTCATTATGTCGACTGACTCCTTTCGCCATTAAAATTACACTGAGAATCACTATTACCGCAACGCCAATGTAGAAAGGTCGACTGTGCACTAATTTAGTCATGTTTGATTTATTATAACAGCCAAACAGTAATTTGGTGTGACTGTTGTAACCAGTGCTATGGGGTATATCAATTCAATTTTTTGTCCACCCACTTGGACTCGAACCAAGGACCACGGAGGTGAGAGAGTCTGGGAAACTCTCGCAAGGCCTTGCCTGGTATTTTGGAGCTTGTGAACAAAAAGCCGACAAGGTGTACAGCGCCTGTAAGGCGTAGCGAAAATATATTAAGTATTAAAAAATCCTTTGTCCGCCCACTTGGACTCGAACCAAGGACCACAGAGGTATATCAATTAAATCCTTTGTCCACCCACTTGGACTCGAACCAAGGACCACGGAGGTATAAGCTCCGCGCTCTACCAACTGAGCTATGGGTGGACAAAACATTTAATTGATACAGAATTTCACTTCGTGACTCAAGAAAGTAAACTTTCTTTCCACTCAGTTCATTCTGTAAGCTTTGCTTACCAACTGAGCTATTGGCGGACAAAGGATTCTTTATCTACAAGTTGGTGACAAACACTATATCGTAATCGCAGGCTTAGGACAATAAAATATGACTTTACAAATTTTCGCACTCTGTTATTAATGTATAAGTCGAGGTTTCCAACAAGTTTTGATTCTTCGGTTAACTTCGACTCCTAATGTCCGGGATTTTCGCTCCCGGTTTCACACGGGCCCTAGCATATCGTGAACATGACTCACGGCTAGGGCCTTCTTTCTATATTTGGTAAATCTTTTATGTTTGTTCGTATAGTATTTGCACAATTGTGTTAATTTTGTACTATCAAGTCAGGCATGCAACTGGTGTGTGCCATTCGGAAGGAGACGCAATTATGATTGTGCGTATTGTGGTAAAAACAACCCTTTCAGTTCACCAGTTCATTGAGGAGGTGATTGCCCTGGTTTGACGGGCGTATCTATAGGGTGATAGCGGGTGATGATGTCATACTGTGTGTCTAGGAACCTGTACCCAAACGAGGCTTATCCCCTCACCTCGATTGAGGCCGTCTGTGTTAACTGACGGTCTTTTTTATGCGTTTATTATTCCAGATGTAAAGTCTCACCGAGACGTTCTATCTTTTCGGCTATGAGCGGGAATGACTTTGCTAGGTCGAGATGAGTGGACACCAAGTGTCTAGCTTCATTGCGGGCAGCTTCGACCAGCTTAAGATTTCTGATGGCTTCCATACCAAGGTCAGTGAGACCTGACTGCTTTCCCCCGTAAAGTTCACCTGAGCCACGGAATTGCAAATCGTGTTCAGCCAACTCAAAACCGTTTTTAGCGGTGGCGAGTGCTTTTAAACGGTCGCGCGTTTTGTCACTTTTACTTTCAGTGACGGCAAAACAGTACGGCTGGTGGTTGCCACGAATCACTCGACCACGCAGTTGGTGGAGTTGCGCTAGGCCAAATCGTTCAGCTCCTTCAATAATGATGTTTGTCGCATTCGGCACATTGACACCCACTTCAACCACACTGGTAGCGCATAGGATGTCGATTTTGTGGTCGTTGAATTCATTCATCACTCGCTCTTTTTCGGCCGGGTTCATCTTGCCGTGGAGTACAGCTATGCTCCAATCCTGAAAAACGTCTTTCTCTAAACGTTTTGCTTCTGCAATGACACTTTTCATATTTAAAGCAGTTTGTTTGTCTGGATCTGGCTCTTCTATGCGTGGGCAAATAACGTAGGCTTGCCGGCCGGCCTTCAGTTCGTCTCGTACGTGGTCGTACATCTCTTTGGTTTGACTTGGCCCCACAATGGTCGTCTTGACCGGCTTCCGGCCGGCCGGCATCTCATCAAGTAAAGTAATATCCAAATCACCGTAAATAGTTAGCGCCAGGGTGCGTGGAATTGGTGTAGCGGTCATAGACAGTAGGTGAGGTAGCCTAGCGTCTTTCTTGGCCAATTGTTTCCTTTGGTTGGTGCCAAAGCGGTGTTGCTCATCAATGATGACGTAAGCCAAGTGCTTGAATTCTACACTCTTATATATAAGTGCGTGGGTACCAATCACAATTGGAATTTCTCCATTCTTCACCCACTTGGTTAATTGGGCTTTGGAGATTTTGGTGGGCTTAGTGGGGTCGGTTTTTGACGGGAATTTCATACAACCACTACCAGTAATCAAACCAATCTGAATTGGCAGATGTTGGAAATACTCAATAAAACTTTCGAAATGTTGTTTAGCGAGAATTTCGGTGGGAGCCATGTAGGCCACTTGTAAATTGCCGTAGTCCAAATCGGCCAATTTGGAAACATTTCTTTGTTGCGGAGCCTCTGCGTCTCGGTCACCGTACATTTGTACGCCTTCCTCGTCGCTTTCTCCGCGCCTCGAACTGTTTACCAAATTGGCCGATTTGATTTTTGCAAGACGGCCACTTGGTTGTTTGATACCTTCCGGAGGCCTTGAAGTCGCTACGGCGTAGGCAGTAGTCGCCGCTACTGCCGTCTTTCCACTACCAACATCTCCTTCTAGTAAGCGACTCATGGCGTGGTTGCCGATGAAGTCGCCAGCAATAGCTTTGATAGATTCACTTTGTGATTTTGTAAGTTTAAATGGAAAGCGATCGGTGAATTCTTTAATGTGTTTGGTGTTGGTTTGGATTTGGTAGGTTTGGGCGACACTTACTTCAGCGCGCTCTTGGGCTTTTTGTACCTGAATGTAAAACACTTCCTCAAAAGCAAAACGCTTCCGTGCCGACTCAGCATCTTTGGCTTTTTTCGGGGCATGTATCCAGACCAAGGCGGTTTTGAGCTCGGGTAGATTATATTTTTTAAGAATCTCGATTGGTATTGGGTCGATTAAATTATCGAGAACTTTTTTTTCGAAACATTTCAAGACAGTGTGATATAGCCATCTACTGGTAATACCTTTGGTCTCGCGGTAGACCGGATAAAGTGTATCGTCGGTTTGTTCGGTATCTCGAAAAATTGAATCGTGTCGGTCGATTGGTAGGGAATCAAGCGGTTCGACTTCAGGGTTGGATAAATATAATTTTCCTTCACTCCCAGCCACTTTGCCGGCTAGCTTCACATACATCCCGTCGGTGTACATTTTGGCCAAGTATGGTTGGTTGAACCACATGATTTTAATTTTGGCCGAACCATCTTCGACATAACCTTCAGCAATTGGTTTTTTACTCTTCCAGGCTTTCCGAGTCTTTAGGCCAGAGAGCTGACCATAGACTACTGCTTCCTGACCTTTCATAAGACCGCCGACTGACTGCACGTCAGAAATATCTTCATAGCGAGCCGGTAGGTGATATAACAAATCAGCTACAGAAGAAATATTTAAGCGCTTCAAAGCTTTTTGGTGGTTGGTGTCAATGCGGAAATGGGTTGCTAAGCTGTCGGAAAGTTTCATGGTTTGATTATAGCAATTTAAAGAACATGGTGTTGTTGTACAGGTAAGTGTTTGCTATAAAGAATACAGTGCTTTCATGAGGAGAGTGCACGTGGAGGAAAAGTTTATGAAAATATCTGAACATCGTTACAAAGTAATGACTTGCAAGATACGACATTTGACCACTCAGACAGGTCCGGTTCGTAGGTAATCAATCTGTAACTGTAGATGGTTACAATCAGCCCCTAACGCCGGGGCTTTTTCTTTTGTCCGAATAAATACATTGACATATACTACTAAATATGGTATTGTACTGTGTAGCACAGCGAGTCACTCTGACTTACTGTAAATTTTGAAACTTGAAAGGAGACAGCTCATGTCCGGGCAACGCTTTGCATTTGCAAACTACAAAATCATCAATGAGTACGTCGAGCCAGTCAAAGGTACTGACGACGAGGTTATCCGAGTCGAGTGTCTGGTACAGACAGACAAACGAGTGTTCAGTCTGCGTCTTAGTAAACTGGCACATCTCAACTTCGCTGGAGCTTTGTATTCACTATGTCAGGTGACCGACGGAAACGGTAGAAAGATTTGGAGATTCAACCGTAAAGTGTTTGATGGTATTTCGGTGCCGGTTTCGGTTGATGGTCAGCTCGTTATCGCCAGTGTCCAAAAGGGTAAGTGTGGTAAAGTTGTGGACGTTATCCCGTTCACAAGTTTTCATACATCTCATCCTGAGAAACTTTCGCCAGAAGAACGGGCTCGGATCAAGGTTCAAGTTGCTGATATTTTGAGCCGGTCCTATATTTTGACAGAACAGGAAGTAGAGGCGATGTCCGCTGCGTTCAAGGAGGAAAGGCGGGAACGTGAAGCCAAAAGAAAAGCAAAGTATGCTCGCAAGGCTATCCGTAGAGCTACAATCCAAACCACCTCACCGGAGAGGGCAACCTCAGTAGCTGAGCCAGAGAAAATATCTGTCCAAAAACAGATTTCACGGGATGGATCCGTTGGTAGTCTTTCGCTCAAGAACAAGAGTGGGGAAATCGCACCAGTAAAGGTGTTTCCGACCATGGACAGCATCCGATCCGCACGAGCCGAAGGGCTTATCGACGGGCAACGGGTCACTGCCAATGATCAGCAACTGCCGAGCGGGCAATTCCCGGTCTACCAAGTCGGCCGTGGGGGTGTTAAAACTCTTGGCAACTGGGTTCTTGGATAGTAGCACTTTCATCACGGTTGTGGCGGCCGGTTCGGAAATTTCCGAACCGGCTTTTTCTTTTGGTCGGCAAATTTTCGGAGAAAATTTGCCGACCGGCAGGAGAGGAGTATACTGTTTACTCAGTCGCGTTTATTTACATAGACATTTCTCATCCTAAAAATATAATGGCCAGTAAAAAACCTGATTACAACAAGCTTGCGCTTGCACTTCACAAGAAGATGAAAGGAAAAATTTCAATCGAAAGCAAGGGTAAACTTAAGACCAAGACTGACTGGAGTACTATGTATACACCAGGGGTGGGGGCAGTATCTAGTCATCTAGCTAAGCATCCTAAGCAAGCTCGTGAGTACACCATGAAACGTAACACGGTGGCTGTGATTAGTGATGGCTCGGCAGTGTTAGGGTTAGGAAATATTGGCGCCGTCGCTTCATTGCCAGTCATGGAGGGCAAGTGTGCCATTTTTAAAGAAATGGCCGGAGTAGATGCTTTTCCGATTGTCTTAGATACCCAAGAACCAGAAGAAATTATTAAGACTATCAAACATCTTGCCCCTGGTTTAGGTGGAATTAATCTTGAAGATATATCAGCTCCAAAATGTTTTGAAATAGAAGAGCGACTAAAGACTGAACTTAGTATTCCAGTCATGCACGACGATCAGCATGGTACGGCCATAGTGGTATTAGCAGGACTCATCAATGCTGCTAAAGTAGTTAAGAAAAAACCGGAAGGAATGAAGGTGGTAATTGTAGGGGCTGGGGCGGCTGGTCGGGCCATTGCTCTTTTGCTTAATAAAATTGGTGTACGAGAAATTATTGTGGTGGATTCCCGGGGGGCGATTTATAAAGGCCGACCTGGATTGGAGGGGTATAAACGCAAGTTGGCTGAAATAACTAACCCAAACAAACTTTCGGGTGACGTGATGCAGGTGTGTGAAATGGCCGATGTGTTGGTTGGAGTGTCTGGGCCGGGGACTATTGCTAAGGCGCATATCGAGAATATGGGGCAAGATCCGATTGTGTTTGCTTTAGCTAATCCAATTCCCGAAATTATGCCGGCGGATGCTAAGCGAGCCGGAGCAGCAGTGATTGCTACCGGCCGGTCTGATTTTCCGAATCAAGTTAATAATGCTTTAGCGTTTCCGGGGATTTTTCGCGGAGCTTTAGATAAGGGAGTGAATAAAATAACTGACGAAATGAAACTAGCTGCGGCCAAAAAAATTGCCAGCTTGGTAAAAAAACCAACAGCCGATTGTATTATTCCACCAGTGATGGAAGCAGGTTTGGTCAAAGCGGTGGCCAGTGCAATCAAACCGGTAAAAAAATAATCAGTTATTATGAACGGTTGTCGAACTACTTGGTCTGTGCTTAAATACCGTTAAGCAAGAGTTTCTCCTGTGTATAAGTAAGACCTAATCTCTCCAAGGTTTATTATTAGTTAAATTTAATTTTTAAAATGATTGAATGGTTTATTGAACTGGGACCAGTTAGCCAAGCGCTACTAGCCGGTCTCTTCACTTGGGGTGTGACAGCCTTGGGAGCAACAGCAGTAATTTTCTTTAAAACAATTAATAAAAAAATCCTTAATGGCATGCTAGGCTTTGCTGCTGGAGTAATGATTGCTGCCAGTTTTTGGTCACTACTAGCGCCAGCGATAGAGATGTCAGGTGGAGGGTGGTTGCCACCATTAGTGGGATTTTTGTTGGGAGTTTTTATGCTGTCTATTATGGATAAAGTAATCCCTCATTTACATAGAGGTTTTCCTGATGCAACTGCTGAAGGTCCAAAAACTTCTTGGCATCGTAGCATCTTACTGGTGGCTGCTATCACTCTTCACAACATACCAGAAGGTTTAGCAGTGGGAGTAGCCTTTGGAGCGGCTTATGCTGGGCTTGAGAGTGCCACTTTGGCTGGCGCGATTGCGTTGGCGGTTGGTATTGGTATTCAAAATTTTCCGGAAGGAGCAGCAGTATCTGTGCCATTGAGACGTGAAGGTTTTACACGTTTAAAGGCTTTTATGTACGGGCAATTTTCTGGTCTAGTGGAACCTATTGCAGCTGTTGCTGGTGCGGCGCTAGTAGTGGTCTTTACTCCAGTGTTACCTTATGCCTTAGCATTTGCTGCTGGGGCCATGCTATTTGTGGTGGTGGAGGAATTAATTCCTGAGGCACAGCGAGGAGGTCCCGGCATGACTGATTTAGCAACTACCGGAGCTATGATTGGTTTTGCGGTGATGATGACATTAGATGTAGCTCTTGGTTAATTGCTTACAGCTGAAACTAAAACCGCCTTGGACGCTTCGCGCCCAAGGCGGTTTTGATAACAGTTATTTTATGGTATTCTAGCTGGCACAGAAGAAATCCGGAGAGAAGTCTGACAGTCTATTTCGACCACTCAGCCAACTCTCCTACGGAGAGTTGGCTGAGTGGTCGAAAGCGCCTCACTGCTAACGAGGTAAGGG
>JAGQMC010000012.1 GCA_020428815.1 Candidatus Kaiserbacteria bacterium | reverse complement strand
CGTTCCATTCGTAACGTTTAATATCAGGTACTTTAAATCTTAGTGGCGTAGTACCATCCCACTCGGTAATAATGTCAGGTCTATGCTCTCTAAATAAGAAAGGACGTTTGGAGGTTTGAGCTTCGGTGCGCCACTTTTCGACTTCTTCTGCAGTGTATGGATCTGGATAGGCTAAACCTTTAGCAACTAATTGTTCAGCATATCGTTTGTAAATATGTAGTCTGTCTGATTGTAAGCAGGATTCAAATTCTGCTGGTTTATCAGGGCCATAATCCCAATCTAAACCAAGCCAAGTCAAAGCTTCCATAGTATTTTCGATTGCACCAGAGACTTCTCGATTTTTATCAGTATCTTCAATTCTTAGAATAAATTTTCCATTGTTCTTTCTGGCCCATAGCCAAGCAAAAAGAGCGGTTCTTATACCACCTACATGCTGAAACCCCGTTGGTGAAGGAGCGTATCTTGTCACTACAGTCTGATTAGGATCCATGTTCGTTTCCAATTGAAATTAAAATATTAGCTACTTTACTGGCTGCGTCATCAACAAACATTTCTCGAGCAGCAACTGACATATTTGCTTGTTTTTCAGAGTTCATCATAATAGTGTTAATTTCATTCTCAAGCAAGCTTTCGGTTAAGTTGTGCTCTTCAATAACAGTGGCGGCTCCGCTGCGGGCATAAGCATAAGCGTTGCTGCGTTGGTCTCTGCTAATATCCTCAGGGATTGGTATTACGATGGCTGGTTTTCCGTGATAGGCAATTTCAAACAGTGTGGTGCTACCTGCTCGTGTAATCACTAATGAAGCGGCTGCCATCAGGGCGGTGACTGTAGTTGGTGGGATAGTACCTTCCAAATAGTAGTCTTCTGCTAAATCAGTATCTTTTAGTAAGCTCTGGGCTGCTAGACGAACTTCTTCCAGATTAGTTGCTCCAGTTTGGTGGAATATCCGGTAATGAGGTAAAAGTTTAGTTAAGGAGCGAATAATTAAATTATTCAAACGTTCTGCTCCACTTGATCCACCGGTAACATAAATAAGTGGTTTGTCGCTAGGGAGATTTAATTCTTGAAAAGGATCATTTGGGATGTATTTTATCTCTGGTCGCAATGGGATGCCGATGAGCGCAGTTTTTTCCGGAGGAAAAAACTGCGCTGCATCATCATATGCTATAGCTATATAACGAGCTTGCTTGGTTGCTAATTTGTTTGCTCTACCAGGCACAGCATCTGATTCATGGATAACTACTGGAATGCGTAAGAACTTAGCTGCTAGAAGAATAGGTACGCTAGTATACCCGCCCTTGCTAAAAATCACATCAGGATAGATTAGGAAAAGTTTCCAGATGGCAAAAGGTACTCCAAATAGATTACGAAATAAATCTAAGATATTTTGGATAGAAAAATAACGACGCATTTTGCCAGCCGGACAATAGACATAGTTTATGTCGTACTGAGTCAAGGACTCTTTACTGTATGGTGAAGGTCCAAAATAATACAAGGTAGCATCATTGCCAGTTTGTTTTATCTCTGCTGCTACGGCCATTAATGGGTAAAAATGACCACCAGTTCCTCCTCCAACAAATCCAATTACCATAAGACAATTTTATCACGAACCTCTTCTAAAGCTTCGGTACTTTGACACATTTAGTACGATTCCTAATGACGCTAGGGTGGACATGAGGGCCGTGCCACCATGACTAATAAAAGGCAAAGGTAGTCCCGATAAAGGAGCAATAGCTAGCATGGCCGCGATGTTAAGAAAAGCTTGAGAGATTATAATGGTCATAAAACCAACGACTAAGAGTGTTCCAAATATATCTCGAGCTTGGGTGGCGGTACGGTAACCACGTAAAGTGAGAAAGACAAGAGCAAAAATTAAAACAAAAGCACCAATAAAACCAAACTCTTCAGCGTAGACGGCGAAGATAGAGTCGCTACTGGGTTCAGGCAAGTATTCAAATTTTTGAATACTTTGACCAAAACCGCGCCCAGTTATGCCTCCCGAACCAACCGCGATTAATGATTGTTGAATCTGATAGCCACTACCAAGAGGGTCAGCTGCTGGGTCCATAAAGGTGGTGAGACGATCCATGATGTACGGACGATAAATAGCAACTGCTGCCAACATAAGAATGCCGGCCAAAATAATAAGACCAATATCTCGCCAGCGTGCCCCTGACACTAGGTACATAGCCATACCAGCAAAGGCCATTATCATGAAGGTGTCGGTGTCGGGTTGGAGTAACATGATAAATCCAACCGATCCAACTATTCCAGCAAATGGCAGTAGGCCGTACTTAAAAGTATGGATTTTTCCTTGTACGCCTGATAACCAAGTGGCCAAATAAATAATAAAACCAATTTTCAAAAACTCTGAAGGTTGGATGGTGGTAAAACCAAGGTCAATCCAGCGGGTCGCACCTGCATGACTCATGCCTATGCCAGGAATAAATACCGTCAGTGTACCAAGTAATGAAATGATAAATAAATAAAAAGCATATTTACGCCAATTGCGGTAGTAAATATTAGACATTATTAGCATGGCAATTCCACCACCAACTACACCAAACAAAAACTGACTAAATGCAACTGAACCAAAAGACGCTCCGTCTCTGGCCATTAATCCCAATGAGGCAGAGGAAAAAATTAAAAAACCTCCGGCCACTAACAAGACAATCATGGTTAGTAACAGAGTATCTACCGACTTTGGTTTATGTTGCCTCATGCTAAGGTTGCTAAAATTACTCCGATCACAGCACAGAAAACACTAATAATCCAATAGCGCATAGTCACCTTATATGAAGGCCAGCCAATTGCTTCAAAGTGGTGGTGAATTGGTGCAATTCTAAAGAGCTTTTTGCCGGTGCACCGTCGATAGAGTAGCTGTAAGATGTTAGTGAAAACGGTAATAACTAGAGGAAAACCGACGATTGGTAAGAGAGATATACCGTGTCCGTCTCCTAGTGAGTCAGTCATAAATACTACAGTTGCTAATGATAGCGTAAGAGCCATGGAGCCAGTTTCAGTCATCCAGAAACGAGCTGGTGGCACATTAAACCACAGAAAAGCCATAGTTGCTCCGACCACAGTGGCACAAAAGACTGCCAGTTCAAACTGCGATTGAACAATTGCAATTCCGGTGTAGGCGGCAAACACTGAAGCGAACACTCCACCAGACAGACCATCAATGCCGTCAATGATACCGCTGGCATATAAAACTATGGTTAATAAGATGAAAAATGGAATAATAAATATTCCTAGTTCCAAAGTGCCATCAAATGGAATACTGATATCGGTAACGCCAAGTTTGTTGTAGAACCACCAGCCTAAAACTCCCGATAAAATTGTGATTAAACCAAGTCTGGTTGATAGTCGTAATCCTTTACCTGTGTGGGTAACGTCATAAAAATCATTCAAAAAACCAATGATTGCTCCTACCACTAGAGCGGCTGAAGGAATTAGAGTTTGAGAACGACTGAGATATCCTAAATCTCCTAGAAAAGTGTCAGGTAGTAAATTAGATAAAATGTAAGTACCAATTAAAGTGATTAAAACGCTAGCCCAGATGATTATCCCGCCCATTCTTGGTGTTTTAGTTTCCGCTTCCCCTTTAAGGCGGTTGAATTCTACTGCTTCGTGACCACCTAAAGCAGTCTTTCCCCCCTGCTTTTTCCAAACTTTGTGCTTATAGAGAAAGTGCGTCACAATCGGAGTAATAAAGATACCGATAGTAAAGGCGGTTAGGGCTGGTATTAAAACACTGATAATCATTGAATTCATACTTATTCACTTAAAGAATTTTGCACTGCTTCTATCAAGCGTAAGACATCCGTAAATCGTTCCGCTTGCGTTGAACCTAGAACAGTTACTATTACTGGTCTGTCAAAGCCAGCGTCAAAGGCTACTGTTAAATTACCTCCAGCCAAATCAGTGTAGCCAGTTTTAGATCCAATTAAGTTGGGTATTTTATCAACTATATAGTTAGTATTATTGGCCTCGTGGTAGGCTCCGGCTGTGTTATATACGAGAGCGTTAGCTTGTTGGGTAGGAGCAAGTATCTCGGGGTAATTTTGGATAATATACTCCATCAAAAAAGATACGTCCTTTGCACTACCGACGCCGCCAGTTTCTGTGTCAGAAAGATCGAGACCGGTTGGGTTTCTAAACTTTAAAGTATTCAAACCTAGTTCACCGGCGCGGATATTCATGCCGGTCACAAACTGCGAAGCTGGATCCTGGTCACCCAACAAACTGCCGACACTAGCACTAAGAGCGTAGGCGGCATCATTGGAAGACGAAATGAGAGCTAGCTGTAACAGATCTTCAATTTCCATCTGTTCTCCTACACTCAAGCCGCTACTCCCCTCTTGTAAGATGGCAGATAAAGAGATTTCTGTTTTTTGGTGCTCTGATATAAGCTCGTGAGCCAAGAGAGCGGTCATTAGTTTGGTGATGGAGGCTAATGGCAACACTTCATTTTCGTTTTTGCTATACAAAGCACGCTGGCCCTTGATGTCCCACACATATGCAGCTTTTGCTCGGAGACTAATCTCTTCAATCTTTTGTGGTGTTATCGGATATTGCTTGTTATCAGTAGAAATATTCTGAGTTGGTAAAGTTTGTTTTGGATTCGTGGAGTCTGATTTTAATAAGAGTGTGCTAAATAAACCAAATAATATTAAGGAAAGAATGCCTAATTGCGCTAGAATAGGAAATTTGTTTCTAGGTGTAGTGTCAAAATTATTTGGACTGTGTGGTGCAAAATTAGTCATGTTTAGCATTATCAAAGTTGTCTATAGCAGTCATAAACTCTGAAAAGTGTGGAAGTTCATGCTTATTGCTCACTCCAAGGTGCTGTAGTAACTGTGGACTGATTCTAAACTGGTAGCCTTGGCCAGTAATAGATTCTCTAACGACAAGACCTCGTACTAGCAGGTTTCTTAAAATAAAGGATGAATTAACACCACGAATGCGGTCTATTTCTACTCGAGAAATTGGTTCACGGTAAAGAATAATAGCTAACGTCTCTGCTCCAGCCTTACCAATATCATTGCTGATTTCTTGTTTGCGTAAAGACTCTACAAATTCAGACAATTCGGGCGCCGTAACCAACTGAATTTCTGTGTCAGTTTCATTAAGTCTAGTAGCACCAGTTTGTAGTCGGTCTCTGAGATTATTGATAGCTTTTTGCAGATCTTCATCGGTCACAGCGAAAAGCTTAGCGACTTTTTTCTTGTTTTGAGGCGCTGCTTTATAAAAAAGCAGCGCCTCGACTAACACATCGAGTTCCATTGCTTCATTTTAGCACATAATAGCTTTATTTTTCAGGCCAGTTTTACCCGTAGCGTAGATAAAAGCTGTGGCTGATTATTAGTAGTATTTGGGGGTTCTGGCTTTGTCGTACTCAATGTGAATATCCTGAAAATGACCAGCTTGAGTAATTATCAGATTACCTTGTTTAAATAACTCCAATATAGCCAAAAATCCCACAATTACATTTTTTTTATCAGTTTCACCAGCGCTGATTTCTGAAAACCTAGTTCTAATTTGTTGCTCGATGCGACTTTGAAGTTTATTCATCATTTCCTCCAGTGAAATGGTCGGCTTTACTCTAGCTTTAGGCTTCTCTTCAGTGATTGGAAGGTTGGTGAGGACTTGCTGCATTGCTTCTATCAACCTGACATTTGTACAATACTCGTCTGGTATAAAAAGTGGATCACGTGGTGGAGCAAATTCAGGCAAGTACATGCTATTTTGTCCAAAATTTTCACGGAGCATGATTGAGGCATCACGATAGATTTGATACTGTCTTAATCTTTCCTCTAAATCATCAATACTAGCTTCTTCCTCATCAGTGAGATCAAGAACTGGCAGTAATGACTTTGATTTGATGAGAAGCAGGGTGGCAGCCAGAGTGATGAATTGAGCGGTGTTCGGCAAGGATAGTTCCTGCATAGCACTGACCGTTTGCATGTATTCGTCGGTTACTTCTGCAAGTGATATGTCATTAATTAGAAGCTTACGTTTCTCGACGAGTTCAATCAGAAGCTCCATTGGTCCTTCAAAGGTTTCCGTTTTGATAGCAAAAGTACTAGTCACAAAATAATTTTATCATGACTCGGAATAATAATATTTCTCTTTTATGAAGTGCGAATTTAATGTTTCTTCAAATCTGTTGAGAATCGGGAAGGGTTTAATATGGTCGCCTGTAAATTGATATCTTCTCTCAACGGTAAATTTATTCCCATGTAGCGTTTTTCTACCGGATTCAGAAAAACAGTGAATCATTGGTTCAAACTTATCTAAAGCTTTTACAAATTTTGCTTCTATCGTGCTTTGAGCTTCAAATTCTTTTACTATTTCGTTTATGTTTGATTGTGTTGATTCGGGTAATCTTGCAATCACTTTTTCTCTAGCTTCAACTTCATTTGCATAGTCAGACGCAGTTTTTTTGTAAGAAACTATGTCTCCGGTTTCTATTTCATCGATATCATGATATTGCGCCATCTCGTGGATCTTGAGTTTGTTCCATTTACCGTCCGGGTCTTCCAGTGGGAGAAAATAATCTATTAGGCAGTGAATGGCGAAGATGTGTTCGGCAACTGATTCGGTGTGATTTTTGTCTTCTCGGCTGTGTCCGTAACGTATTTCTCTCTTCAGATGATAAAAAGTTTGAAGTTTTTGCACTTCAGAAAATACGAATTCATCGGATTTTAGTAGTTTTTGCCTTGTTTCAGTTGAGTTCATGTATACATTCTATAGCTAATATGTGTTTCAAACAAAGTCATTCTCTGCTAATATTATGTGGGCTAATCTCTGGGATACAGAAATGGAAACCATGAATGATTATTTACTAGTTTGCCTTATGGCTGCATGGACCTGTATGCTTGCCTATCAATTTGATAAGCAAGTAGCTGAAGATTTAATTCTTTATATTGGAGATAACATCACGGGTAGTCAGTTTTTAAGTAGGAACAGATTCTTTGTTATTTCTTTTCCTCTACTTATCCTGTCTGCAATAATTATGGATTAGACAAAACCGGAACGCCAGCGTTCCGGTTTTTATCTTTATTCTAGGATTTCTCAACAAACTTTACTAATAGTCTAACCGGCTCACCGGTTGCTCCTTTGGCTAGTTTGTCGCTAGGGATACTGTCCATTCGCGGAGCAATATCGATGTGTGCCCAAGGAGTCTTTTTGGGCGCGAAAAATGATAGGAAGGTCCCTCCTTCGATACAGCCTCCCCACCGTGCGAAGTTATGAGCAATGTTACAGAGGTCTGCACGGGAACTTTTTAGGGAAGCTTTGTATTCATCCCATAACGGCAGTGGCCACATGAGGTCACCGGCGTCTTCACCGATTTCCACTAGCATATTCTGTAAGTCTTCGTGCTTAGTCATAACAGCTGAAGTTTGTTGTCCGAGCGCTACCAAAGCTGCGCCTGTGAGCGTGGCTGCGTCTAGGATAACTTTCGGCTGGTAGTATTTTTGAGCGTAAGTCAT
>JAGQMC010000001.1 GCA_020428815.1 Candidatus Kaiserbacteria bacterium | reverse complement strand
AGCCGGCCTTTTTGCGTGCTATAATCACAACACTAATTTAGACTGACATATGAATGAATACGAATACATTAGGGAACAAGATGAAGCGGTTTACCAAGCTTTATTGGGAGAAGAGGAACGGGAGCGGACTGGAATCGAATTAATTCCCAGTGAAAACTATGTTTCAATGGCGGTGCGTGAAGCAGCTGGTTCGATTTTGACAAACAAATACTCAGAGGGCTATCCAGGTAAACGCTACTACGGAGGTCAACAGTTTACTGATGTGGTAGAAACTCTAGCTATAGAACGAGCCTGCGATTTGTTTAAAGCGAAGTTTGCTAATGTTCAACCGCTGGGTGGGGCAGCAGCTAATGTAGCAATGTATTTTGCTTTAATGGAGCCAGGAGATACTGTTCTCGGGATGGATCTGTCTCACGGGGGTCATCTTACTCATGGTCATCCAACTACTAGTATTAACAAAGTTTTCAATTTTGTGCGCTACAAAATGAAGGATGTTAATACTGGAGAGATAGATTACGAAGAGTTGCGGGCCGTGGCGTTAAAGGAGAAGCCAAAAATTATTCTAGCTGGGTTTTCTGCTTATAGTCGTGAACTGGATTACCAAAAATTTGTAGAGATTGCCAAGGAAGTTGGAGCTTACACTGTAGCTGACGTGGCTCACATTGCTGGTCTAATTGCTGCTGGGGTACTGAAGAATCCATTTGATTATGGTTTTGATGTTATGACTATGACCACTCATAAGTCCCTGCGCGGTCCGCGAGGGGGGATGATTGTGGTGAGAGAGGATGAGACTATTGCTAAAAAAATCAATAAAACGGTTTTTCCTGGGGTGCAGGGTGGTCCACATATGCACATTATTGCTGCTAAGGCGGTAGCCTTTGGAGAAGCTATGCAGCCAAGTTTTAAAACCTATGCTGAGCAAGTACTAAAAAATGCCAAGGCAATGGAGGGGGTATTTCTTGAATCTGACATTCGATTGCTGGCTGGAGGAACTGACAATCACTTATTGTTGGCAGACGTATTTGGCTCACTTGGTATTACTGGACAAGAAGCTGAGAGTGTTTTAGACGAAGTTGGAATCACTCTAAATAAGAATATGATTGCGGAAGAAACCCGTTCTGCTTTAGATCCATCAGGTATTCGCTTTGGTACACCGGCTATGACGACAAGAGGTATGAAGGAGACTGAGGCAGCCAAGCTGGCAGAGCTCATGGTTCGAACTTTAAAAAACAAAGATGACGACAAAATTAAGGAAATCGTAAAACAAGAAGTGAAGGTGCTTTGCGAAGCTTTTCCGGTCCCAGCTAAGCTTGTCTAACAGTTCTAAAAATAAAAAAGAAGAATTAAGAACTAAAAATTAAATTAAGAATGAAAATAGTTTGCAAAGCGAACTAGTTCTTAGTTAGTTTTTTCTTTATTATTTCTTAGTTATTAATTTTTTAATAACTTGTCTGTTATTATTCAGATTATGACAGAAAGAACAAAACGTTTAGTGAGGATGGTCAAAAGACACTGGTTAACATTTGGTTTTTTCTTAGGATTCATCACAGACGCTATCTTACTCAATCGGATTGATGATTTGGTTGATAATCTTATCTTGTTAGCCTATGTGCTTTTGGCTACCACGGCTATGTTATTGCTGTATGTAGGGGTGGCGGAACGAGCGCCCAGTTTTTTGACACCAATTTTAAAAAAGTATGCTCCAATTTTAATGCAGTATGCTTTCGGCGGTTTGTTATCCGGGATGTTGATTTTTTACGGCCGAAGCGGTGATTGGTTAGCCAGCGCGCCATTTTATGCACTAATTTTGGTAGTGATTTTTGGTAATGAATTTGTGGGGAAACGGTCAGATAGACTGATTTACAACATCGGACTTTATTTTACTGGCCTCTTTTCATACATTGTATTGGTAGTACCAGTTATTACCGGCAAAATGGGAGACTGGATGTTCATCATCAGTGGTGTCATTTCTCTCATGATTGTGTGGCAGGTGGTTAAGTTGCTATATCGCATAGTGCCAAACTTTATTACGGCTAATATTAAACGCGTAATAATAACTGTAGGAGCTATTTATATAACTTTTAACGCTCTCTACTTTACCAATGTAATTCCACCAATCCCTTTATCACTAACGGAGCTAGAAATAGTACAGTCAGTTTATCGAACCGATGCCGGCAGCTATAGAATTGAATCAGAACAGCAACCTTGGTATCGTCGCTTACCTCTAACCAAACCTTTATTGCATCCACAAGAAGGTTCAATCGCTTGCTTTGCTCGTGTGTTTGCTCCAACACGATTGTCAGCTGAGATATTTCATCGTTGGGAGTATTTGGATGAAGCAGGAGTGTGGCAACAGCATTTGCGATATGGATATAATATTTCTGGAGTTAATTCGGGTGGGTATGGAGGCTATACTAAAATCAGCAGTTTTCACACTGGTACTTGGCGATGTAGCGTGGAATCAAAACGGGGTCAGGTATTGGGACGGGAAACTTTTTTAATCGATACAACTGGCCAAGCAGGTAAGATGGAAGTGAGGTATGATTAAAGATATTGATTATTAAATATACACCTATGAAGTTTTTTGAAATGTTTAAACCTAAGAAGACAGACGAAGAAATGGTCCAGTCAGAAATGACGGCTGAGATTGCCGAGCAAGAGCGGTTGATGAAAAGTATCAGTGAAAAGATCGATGGCTATGAATCCGCTGAGGAAAATGAAGATGTGTCAAAGTTAGATTTGGAACCAATTACTGTCTCGGAAAATTTTGTACGTTCTAGTCATAGGGCAGCCGCTAATGATAATGAAGCATTTGAAAATGCTGGGATGACCCGAGAAGATTTGAAGGATATAAAACGACAGGGAATGTAAAGAGGTATTAGAAAAGGCCGGCAAGCAGAGCTTGCCGGCCTTTTCATTTACGCAAGTCATGTTACTATCAAAACGTGGCCTGATACGTCACTCGTCTAGGCTTTTGTCTAGATTATGTCTGATACACATAATTAATTAAATATGAATAATAAAAATAACAGAAGTGACTCTGTGGAAGTTGTCGACGTTACAAAGTCCGACGTCGCAGAGCGTGAAGAAAGTATGCTGGCCTTTTGGGCTGAGCATGATGTTTTTAAGAAGAGTTTAGAAACTCCAGCTGGCAGTGAACCGGTCGGAGATTTTGTTTTTTATGATGGGCCACCATTTGCTACTGGTTTGCCACACTATGGTCATATTTTGGCCGGAACTATTAAGGATGCCGTACCGCGGTTTTGGACCATGAATGGTTATCGAGTTAAACGGAACTGGGGCTGGGATTGTCACGGTCTCCCGGTTGAAAATTTAATTGAGAAAAAATTAGGTCTCGCTACCAAAAAAGATATTGAAGAATACGGAGTGAAGAAATTTAATGAAGCTGCCCGTGAGTCGGTGATGGAGTACGCGGATGACTGGAAACAGATTGTTCCGCGCCTGGGTCGCTTTGTCGATATGGAAAACGACTACAAGACCATGGATAGTACATATACTGAGAGTGTGTGGTGGGTGTTCAAGCAACTAAATGAAAAAGGTTTAGTGTATGAAGGGTTTAAGAGTATGCATTTGTGCCCGCGTTGCGGAACGACCCTTTCAAACTTTGAGGTCAACCAAGGCTACCAAGATATTAAAGACATTTCGGTGTTTGTCGAACTACCATTGGTAGATGAGTCCGACACATCGCTTTTGGTTTGGACAACTACTCCCTGGACACTGCCAGGAAACTTGGCTGTGGCAGTTAACTCAGAATTTAACTACGACACCGTCGAAGTAGAAACTGAAAAAGGCACAAAGAAGGTAATTTTAGCCAAGGAAAGAGTTGAAGCGGTGATGGGTGATAGGACTCATAAAGTACTAGGTACTCAAAAAGGTGCAGAGTTAATTGGTAAAGAATATCAGCCGCCCTTTGTTTATCTTGGTGAGCAAGATTTTGCAGGAAAGGAAAATGCTTGGAAGGTATACAATGCAGACTTCGTAGAGGTGGGAGAAGAGGGTAGTGGTTTGGTTCATATTGCTCCGGCTTACGGTGAAGATGATATGAACCTAGCGAAAGAAAACAATATACCTATTATTCACCATGTTGATGAAGGGGGACACTTTAAGGATTTTGTGACTGATTTTGCCGGTCAACTGGTGAAGCCACGTGATGATAAAGAGGCCGACATTAATCACATGGATACCGATATTGAAATCATCAAGGCTTTGGCAGGTAAGGGAATATTGTTTGGTAAAGAAAAAATCACTCACAGTTATCCTCACTGTTGGCGGTGTGATACTCCACTATTGAACTACGCTACTACCTCTTGGTTTGTGGACGTACCTAAAATTAGAGAAGACTTGGTCAAAGCCAATAATGACGTTAACTGGATACCGTCTCACGTCGGAACCAATCGGTTTGGCAAGTGGCTAGAAGGGGCGCGTGAGTGGGCTGTTAGTCGACAAAGATACTGGGGCGCTCCAATACCAATTTGGAAAAATACAGCAACTAGCGAATATAAAGTGTTTGGTTCACTTAAGGAATTACAAGATTTTGTACCCAAAAGTAACAATACGTATCTAACCATGCGTCATGGAGAAAGCGAAAGCAACCTGACTCTGGTAGTGAGTGCTAATAAGAGCTCAGTAGATGGTCTGACGGAGAAGGGTGTAGAGCAAGTTAAGGAGTCTGCATCTAAACTAGAGGCTGTTGATATAATTATTCATTCTGGATTCCAGCGAACTCGAGAGACGGCTGAAATTGTGGCTGGTGTATTTGGTGATGCTAAGGTTGTAGAAGACGAAATAATCAGAGAGTTGGACCTAAGTGATGAGCTAGAAGGGGGAAAGTGGTCTGCTTACGACAATATGTTCACAACCTGGGAAGATAGGTATACCAAGGAAGTTTCCGGTTCAGAAAACAGACGTGATGTTCAAAAGCGGATGGGTGAATTTATCTATGATCTTGAAGCAAAGTATCAAGGTAAGAAAATCTTGATTGTTAGCCATGCAGGTCCATTGTTCGCACTTGAGTGCGCAGTACGGGGATTGAATGTTGAAGAAGCTCAAGAGTACTTTGATAACGAGAATGCATACCATCAGAACGCAGAAGTTAGACAGCTGGATTTTGTGAAGATGCCCCATAATGACAACTACGAACTAGATTTTCATCGACCATATATTGATGAAGTGGAGTTATATGAGGGAGAGGTTAAATTGGAACGAGTACCGGATGTGTTCGACTGTTGGTTTGAATCCGGTTCGATGCCATACGCTCAACATCATCACCCGTTTAAAAATGCTGAAATTTTTGAGACAGAACATTTTCCAGCTAATTTTATTGCTGAAGGCTTAGACCAAACCCGCGGTTGGTTTTACTCATTGATAGTGTTGGGGGTAGCTCTGTTTGGTAAGTCTCCATTTGAGAATGTGATTGTTAATGGAACGGTGTTGGCTGAAGATGGGCGAAAGATGAGCAAATCACTACAAAATTACCCTGACCCAATGGAATTAGCTAACCGCACCGGAGTTGATGCTATGCGTTTTTACCTCTTGTCATCATCAGGAATTAAAGGGGAAGACTTCAACTTTATAGAAAAGGAAGTATTGGAGTTACAGCGGAAGAATATTGGTCGCCTACATAACGTACTTTCGATGTACGAGATGTTTGCTGATGGCACAAAGGCGGCCGACAATTCCGATAATATTTTAGATAAATGGATTGTCGGTCGCACCCACCAACTAATCACTGAGGTAACTAACGGTTATAAGGGTTATGAGCTTGATAAAGCTACCAGACCAATTACCGAGTTTATCGATGATTTGTCTGTTTGGTATTTACGACGGAGTCGAGACAGGTTAAAAGGGGAGGATGTAGAAGATAAGACTAGAGCGCTCGCCACCCTCCGCTATACACTCCGTACGCTCGCGCTCACTATGGCACCCGTCATGCCGTTTTACGCGGAATACCTATGGCAGGCGGTAAAGGAAGATGGTGATGCTGAAAGTGTGCACTTGGCCCAATGGCCTACCACCGTCTCGACTGACATAAAAGTGTTAGAAGAAATGGAGCAAACGAGAGAAGTGGTCACTCAAGCTCTTGAGGCTCGTACTACTGCCAACATTAAAGTCCGTCAGCCGATTGCTAAGGTGTTTGGTCCAGATTTATCTGATGATTTAATCAGTGTAATCTTAGATGAACTTAACGCTAAAGAGTACGAAGTAGCAAATGAAGTGAGTATTGATACTAAACTCACTCCAGCCTTAATAGAGGAAGGAGCAGTGCGTGAACTAATGCGGGAAATTCAAGGAAAGCGTAAAACTGAAAAGATGGAACCCCAAGACACAGTAATTTTATCTGTAGAGACTGACGACGAGGGTAGGCGAGCGATTGAAACCAACCAAACCCTTTTAACTAAAACGGTAGGAGCAGCCGAAATTAAGTTCGAAATGACAAACGGTCAAGAAGTAACTAATGGAGAATACAAATTTGTATTTTCTATTATCAAGCAGAATTAAGTGGCAAGACAAAAGTGTCCAATAAAGGACATATCGGACTATGAGTTATCAAACTTATACAACTAAAGCTTTGGTGTGTGGAACTTTCACACGAAATACTTCTGATGGTAGTTATCTGTTATTCACTAGAGAGGCCGGCATGTTGTATGCAGACGCCAGAAGCGTGCGAGAAGAAAAATCAAAACAAAGGTATGCTTTACAGGATTTTTCTCTAATCAACGTATCGTTAGTAAAAGGAAAACATGGCTGGAAAATCGGTAGTGTTGAACCGCAGTTGAATTATTACCACGAAGCCTACAATAAAAGTGCTAGGGGAAGTATTGTGGGGGTGTTTCGTATTCTCAGACGTTTTCTAAGTGGGGAAGAGGCCATGATGTATTTATTTGATTTAACCACAGATTGCTTATCAAGTTTACGTTCTGATATTCCTAATCGAAATTATGCCGAGGAGGTAGTGGCTCTTCTTATTTTGGCTGAGCTTGGTTATGTTGATAAAAAACAGATTCCACTTGAGGTAACCGGAAGTAATCTTGCGGTCGTCACTAGAATTGATAATAAAGGGTTAGTTATGAGGGTTAATCAGCTGTATAAGCAAGCAGTGGCAGTGAGTCATTTGTAGTTAGTGGTATACCCACACTCTTACTTTCAGTCAGCTGGCAAAGCCGGCGTTTGTGACAATAGACCAATTATCTAGCTAGTGATAATGGGTAACCAATTCTTTGTATACATAACTAAACTGACCGAAAGT